>CBDTTR010000042.1:0-11468 GCA_965363405.1 uncultured bacterium
CGAATGCGGATTTCTGATTGCGGAATGCGGAAACAAACAAATGCAGATTGCAGATTTTGGATTGAGGAACTGAGGGATTTGCGATGTGCGATATGGAATGTGAGATTCAAAACAGAAGATTCTAGTGTCTCGTATCATAAATTCGCATACCTAAAATTATGGTCATTGCGAGCCCGAAGGGCGTGGCAATCTCATTTCTAAAGATTGTGGAGCATATTATGAGTGCGCTTTTTGATGCGATTGCGGAGCCTGTCCCGAGCTTTTTTGAGGAGATTGCTTCGTTACTGCGTCGTTCCTCGCAATGACAATTAGCTACTTATATGAGTATAGGAAATTGCGATACGAGATACTGGATAATTCTTAAATTATAATTTTCAAAAGTAAATAGTTATGAAGGAAATGAATTCACGTTGTTCAACAGTCAGGGAATCATTGTTTCAGTTTAATGAAAATACATGTCTTTGTGCAGGAGCGGGTTCGGGTAAGACGAGTGCCCTGGTTAAGATGTATCTTTCACTGATAGCAGGAGACACTTCTTTTGGTGAACCAGTGCGTATAGAGCAGATTGTAGCAATTACCTTCACAGAGAAAGCTGCGGCAGAGATGAAAAAAAGGGTGAAAGAGGCTATTGAGCGAAAAATATTTGAGTCTAAAGAAAAAACATTATGGGAAGAGAAGTTAAGGGGGTTGGAAAGGGCTCATATAAAAACCATCCATAGTTTCTGCGCAGGGATTCTAAGGGAAAATCCAGTGGAAGCAGTTATTGATCCCGGTTTTGCCATTTTAGATAGTTATGAAGCTTCAGAGATTTTAGAGCAGATTGTTCACCAGGTGTTAATGGAAGGATTGGAAAGTAGAGATCCTGTAGTTGAGAAGCTGATATATGACTATGGGTTTTCCGGTTACAATCAAGTAAGTGGTCTCAAAGACCTTCTGAAGAAGTTATATCAGGAGATATATAGTGAAGGGTTGAGTTGGGATAAGATCGATCAAATAAGGGGAGATAACAATTTAAGAGCAGAGAAACTGTTATCCTCAAAAATGTATTCTCTCGAAGAAAACATGAAAAAGCTGACCATATTAATGCAAAAGGGGACTGTTAAGAAGTCAGCTAAGAGCTTTTCTTGTATTGAAGAGTTGATTCAAAACTATCTCAGCATCACGGATGCCGCGGGAGACGAGCTGATTGAAAGGGGTGGAGCCCTTTTAGTACTGGAAAACCACATAAGGGGTAACTGGCCTGCTGCAGTAAGACAGTTAAAAAAGAACCTCGAGGAAATTTTTCCAAAGATGAAAGAAGCCTGTTCTCAGTTGTTGGGTAGCGAATACCTTGATGGATTTCAGCTGATGCTCAAAAAAGTTGATGAGTATTATCAGGGCTGGAAATTACAGCATGGAGTGCTTGATTTCGATGACCTGCAGATAAAAACAAGGGAGATCTTAAAGTCCAACAGAAAGATCAGAAAGGAGTTTAAGAATAGGTTCAAAATCATTATGCTTGATGAATTTCAGGACACCAATGGAATGCAGAAAGAGATTGTCTACTATCTGTCTGAGGATTTGAGCGATGAGTCCATCCTTTCTGAGCAAGATTCATATAGAGATGTTGTCAGTTTGCATCCAAAGAAGTTGTATATAGTAGGTGACCCCAAGCAGTCTATCTATAGATTTCGAGGAGCGGACGTAACGGTATTCCTGGAGATGCAATCCGAATTAGAGAAGGAAGGAGCTTCAGGTAAAAATATTTCCATTAGTGAAAACTTTAGAAGTCATAGGGGTATCGTGGAATTTTCCAACCGCTTCTTCAGTTCTGTTATGAGTGGTGGGGAAGAGATGTACGATGTCAATTTTGATCACGATGACCACCAGGAGTGTCAACGGGAGCCGGAAGATGAAGGACCCAGAGTAGAATTGATTAAGATTAGAAGAGGAGAGGGCAGTGAGCAGAAGAGAAAAATAGAGGCCTCTGCCTTAAGCAGGAGAATCTTAGAGATATTACAGCCTGAAAGTACTGTTTCGGTTTATGAGAATGATGAGAATGGAAGAGAGAAAAGAAAACCTCATCCTGATTTTTCTGACATTGCTATCCTTTTTCGAAGATTTACCCATATTAAATTGTATGAGCAAGAGTTGAGAAGGAGAAACATTCCTTATTATGTGGTCAAGGGAAGGGGATTTTTTGGTTGTCAGGAGGTTAGGGACATCATCAATTTCTTGAAGTACATTGATGGAGAAAATGACGATGTTGCTCTGGTTGGGATACTCAGGTCACCCCTGGTAGGGATATCGGATGAGACTCTCTACTGGCTTTTTAAGAAAGCTGGAAATGATAAGAGGACTTTCAATATAAAATTTCTTCGCGAACAACTAACTAAAGTATATTCTAGGATAAATAATGTAGATATATGTAATATAGAGATATTTATTGATTATTTTAAAGAACTGAGAGATAAAAAGGACAGGCTTTCGCCAGCGGAGTTGATTGAATCTATCCTGGGGATGACTCATTATGATTCCATCATGCTGACTACATTTCAGGGTGAGCAGAAGGTTGCCAATATTAGAAAGTTGATTGAACTGTCGAGGGATTTTGCCAGAAGAGAGACAGGCTTGCTCAGGGATTTTACTACCTGTCTTTTGAGACTGGTTGAGGAAGATTCTATAGAACCTGAGGCCCAAACCTCTTTAGAAAATGCTAATGTGGTAAAGCTGATGACCATTCATCAGGCTAAGGGCTTGGAGTTTCCTGTCGTCTTTCTCCCCGATATTGGACATACTATAAGACAGGTATCCGATCGCATCCTGTTTGATGAATCGAAGGGTCTGGCTTTGAGGTTGTATCAAGATTCTAAAGGGACATACCAATCGACCATGGTTTATGAGGAGATTAGGAATCTGCATAATAAGAGGGAATATGCAGAATCAAAACGATTATTCTACGTTGCTGCCACCAGGGCGAGGGATTATCTTGTTTTATCAGGTGAAAAGCCAAAGAGAGTGGGTTCAGCGTGTTGGAGGATGTGGCTGGATCAATTCATTGAACTTCATCCTGATGAGTTGGTGTGTGTAGTTCAAGAAGAGGATATCAGTGAATTGACCCCAAATGAAGTCAAAAATCTTTATCAGCGTGACCAGGGATATCAGAAACTTGGAGAAGTAAAGGTAGAGAAGGGTGAAAGCTCTCAAGAACTAGCCAGGAACATTCTTCAGCAGTCATGTTTTCGTATAGAGTCTTCTGTTGAAGAATTTTCTATTACCGTGACCGCGCTCAGCGAATATATGGTCTGTCCACAAAGATTTTATTATACGCAATATCTGGGCTTAGACGAGAAAGCAGTAAGTGAAATTAGAGGAAATGACAAATTTTTTTCTAAAGGACGAGACGAAACAATACACAGTCTGAGCAAGTTAGAAAAGGGCAACCTTGTTCACTTGATTTTAAAGCACATCAACTTTCAGTTTGATACAGACAGAAAAAGCAAAGAGATAGATGAGATGCTTCTTGGTCATGGTTTTTCATCGAGAAGTGATGATATAGAAGGGCTAAGAAGTAACATTCTCGCATTTTTAAATAGTGATTTAGGAATTACTCTATCCAGGATAAGAGAAGAGCATATCTTCAGGGAAATTCCATTTATGCTTAAATTGCAGGAGCATGATTCTTCCTTTACAGTTGTGGTGCAGGGAGTTATTGATCTTTTGTATAGAGATTTTGAAGGGGTGTGGACGGTTGTAGATTATAAGTATTCGTACGGGAGGGCAATAGACAGAGAGAGGTATAAGATCCAATTGATGGCTTATGCTCTATCAGTATCTAAAATGATGAAAGAAGATAAGGTGAACGTTATTGTTAAGGTTATGGAAAAAAAGGATATGCCCCCACAGGAATGTTGCCTTGAGGAAATTGATTTAAAGAACTTTGAACAACAGGTTATTGCAGCTACTCAGGAGATTGCAAAAAAGCAGATGATGAGTGATCCTGCTCTATGGACTCGAAAGGAAAGCGAGGACTGTAAGCGTCTTGATTGTGTTTATTGGAAGAGGTGTAACGCCTGATCCAGCCTAACTCTGTTTCACCTGATCTTTCAGCATCTCTAAATCTTCAGGTGTGTTAATGTTTAGAAAAGAGTTCATGGCAGGATCAATGGAGCTTATCTCATCTGATGTTATTTCTCTAACCTTGACCTTGTTAAAGAAGTCGATGATCTTTAAGTTGTCTTCATTTATAAGTTCTTCTATAGATTTCAGACATCTCTTGGAATAGAGAGCATGAAGCGGATGGTAGCCATCTTTTAGATGAGGGATCACAACGTCATAATTTTCTTTAATGGAGATCATATACTCCACTATCTTTTTACTTAGAAAAGGCATGTCACAGGCAGTGACGAAGCAATGGGTATTAGAAGAATAGAAGAGACCCGTATAAATCCCGATTAGTGAACCACTCATGGGAATAAGATCAGCAACAATTTCAAGGTCAAGGTAAGCATATTCCAATGGCTCGTTCGTAACCAGGATAACCTGACTAAAGATTTCCTGGAATAGTTCTGCGGTTCTATCAATGATCTTTTTGCCCCCTACTTCTAAGAATGCCTTGTTTTTCCCCATCCTGATGTTTTTACCACCGGATAGAATGATTCCTGTAATGGCCTGTTTTTTATAGCAGGCATCTTCTTCCATCGTTAAGTTTTTTTTAAGAAAGCGGCATTCAATGAAATCAACGATGCTTTTAATATCATCCAGATTAAACCAGGGAACGGCTAATTCCACAGGATATTTACTTGCTACAGCTATGAGAGATTTATCGTTGCTGCAGAGCAATTTGTATGGTTCTTCTTTCTGGGAGACTTCAATTTTAGGTTGTTTATCCCGATAGTAGCCTTCAGAAAGAACAATATCTTCTTCTAAGACAAATCTGTCCCTAAGTTCAGATAACCTGAGGTCTCTATCGGTATTGCTTACGACTGCCACCTTGTGAGGAGATGAAATGATGGTTGTTGTTGCACCCGCTTTTTTATGACGCCAGCTGTCCTTCCCCTTTTTATCAATTTCAAAATCATGGGTATCGTGTTTTACAGATGCCACCTTGTAGCCTCGCAGGTTAAGCTCTGCAATAAGTTTTTCAAGTAAGGTCGTCTTCCCTGAATCTGATTTTCCAACGATGGATACAATAGGAATCATTTTTTATAATGAAAGGATTTTAGTATAATTTTAATTAATGGTGAGACTATAGCATAATTCTTAGCTGATGTAATACTGAATTCTATTGACAAATTCCTCATTATAAAGATAATTAAGCGGTAAATAAGCTCAATCTATATAGGAGAGAGAAGTGGTATCAAAAAGATTTCAATCGCCTGTTTACATGGCTGTGTTACTTGTTGTTTTATTATTCGTGCTTTGTGGTTGTGCTGCTCTTGCACCAGTTAGAGAAAGACAAGAAGCAGAGGAAACTCTTCAGGCTGCTTTGGCAGCAGAGGCACCTGTTTATGCACCAGAAGAATATGCTAAAGCCCAGGAGAACTTTTATTTGGGAATGATTGAAATGGAAAAGCGTCAATTTAGTAACGCCAGCGACCTTCTGAATGATTCTAAAAAAGAGGCACAGTTAGCCGTTTCTAAATCAAGGGCAGGTAAAGCCATCAAATTAGCAAGAGATCAATTAAATGAATCGGACCTGGTACAGTTGAGAAAGTATATTACGGATGTTTGTTCTATATCTGAAAAGTCATTAAAAAAAGCAGAATCAGCTTTTAAGTCAGAAAAATATAATTTAGCGAAACAGGAAGCTCAAATGTCTATTCAGATATCCAACGAATTACCCAAACTGTTGGAGAAAAGAATCATAGAGGAAGATGAAGAATCAATAGAAAAGGAAGAAATTAGTAGACAGGCAAAGGCAGTACTTGAAGAAGCTGAAAGAAAAGCTGCAGCCATAATTGAAGAAGCTCAAAAGGAGGCTGCAGCCATTCTGGCACAGGTATTAGAAAAAAGGTTCCCATCTTCTTACACTGTTAGAGTGGGTGACAAATTGCGTCTCATTGCAAGCAGAAGGGAAATTTATAATGACCCTTTCCAATGGCCTCTTATCTATAAAGCGAACAGGGATCAAATCAGGGATCCCCACATGCTTTTTATAGGGCAGCAACTGATTATACCTCGCGATCTTACGATTGAAGAAGTTAGAGAAGCCAGAAAGCAGGCAGGGGCTTCTCCCCCTTACGATATACCTCCCGAGGCTTTCCACCCTTCAGACTATAAGTAACGTCCCGTAAATTCTATGACACATTTATAATATAAGCTATTTTTTGATAGTCTATTTTTGGTAATCATGTGGAATAGTGGAGTAATGGAATGATGGAGTGGTGGGCTTAATAAATGTTGCGGGTTGGGAAGAAAGAACACTGTTAACCCGTAACACGAAACGCGTAACACGTATCAAAGTGTTCAACAGAGCTCATGGCGAGATCCTCATGACAAAGTCCGATTCTTGAGTGAAGCTCACACTAATGCCAGTTGACCACATGCAGCTGAAATATTACCGCCTTTGCTTTCTCTTACCATAACGGTGAAATGTTTAGCGACTAGATATTGTCTAAATTGTTCTACTGTCTTGTCATCCGGTCTTTCAAACTCCACACCTTCATGTTCATTAAAAGAAATCAAATTGATTTTGCATCGCATGCCTCTCAAAACTGAAGCTAATTCTTTAGCGTCTTTGAGGGAATCATTTGTGTTTTTAATTAAAATGTATTCAAAAGTTATCCTTTTTCTGGAGGGGAGAGAGGCTTTAGAAGCAACCTCTAATAGCTTATCTAATGAGTATTTTTTATTAATGGGCATCAGGGAATTCCTCAGTGAATTATTGGCTGCGTTAAGCGATATAGCCAGGTTAACAGGTAATTCCTCCCCCAACTTTTTTATTTGTGGAAGCAGACCTGCAGTGGAAACCGTTATCCGCCTGTGCGATAAATTGAAACCAAAAGGGGTCGTCAAAATCTGAAGAGCTGTTAGAGTATTTTCATAATTTGCTAAAGGTTCACCCATACCCATAAACACGATATTGAATGTCTCGTTTTTGGTGAGGAAATCATTTTTGATTGCACAAACCTGGTTAACTATTTCTGAAGCATCGAGGTTTCTAACAAGTCCGCGCTTGCCTGAAAGACAGAATTTGCATCCCAGAGCACAGCCCACTTGAGTTGACAAACAAATTGTGCGGTGTTTTTTTTCGGGGATGAGCACACTTTCTATGCAATTTCCGTCTTTCAGCTCGAAGAGGAATTTGTGAGTGCCATCGCTTGAAGTCTGTATCTTTTTAATATTAGGATTGCTAATGTAAGAAGCAATTGAGATTTTAGTGCGGAATTCTTTTGGAAGGCTTGTCATTTCTTCAAAGGAAGAAACATTATGATGATACACCCACTCCATAATTTGGCGGGCACGGTAGCGGTTCTCCCCAAGTGAAGTAATAAATTCTTCCAACTCATTTAAATTAAAATTTTTAATGTCTATTGCTTTATTGTTTTTCACGTGGATACCTTGATTGATTCACTTTGTCTGTTTTCCTCCGGGCACTCTTTGTCCTATACGGTAGATTGTCAATGCTTTCTGAATTATAACCATCTCTAATCCAGTGTCTCGTATCGTAATTTCCTATACTCAAATTAATAACTAACTGTCATTGCGAGGAGCGTAGTGACGAAGCAATCTCGTCAAATAAACCTCGAAACGTGACTCTCAATTTTCAGAAATGAGATTGCCACGCCCTTCGGGCTCGCAATGACATTTTGTTTTTATCGTTCACAATAGTATCCAGGATCGCTTCAGCCTTTCTCCCTATATCACAGAATGTATAGTGGGTAAAGGATAAGGATAAGGGTAAGCTGATGCAAGATACAAGATGCGGGATGCAAAACTTGTACAGACAAGGTAGAATGAACATGTCGGGACAGGTGAAGATCTTCACGAATTTTACAGAAATATTTTGCTTTCTTAACATCAAAGTGATATTTTTCTATCATTCATTAATTCTCTTCCCACATGCAGTCCTATGCCAGAATTTATGATTCCCACACTTTATCTGGGTGCACTATTAATACTCTGTCTTATGATGGGTAGATTTGTCTCCCATTTTAGAGTACCGAAAGTAACAGGATACCTCTTAGCAGGAATTCTACTGAGTCCATCAGCAATCAATATTTTTTCAAATGTTCTCTCTCAGAGAATTGATGGTTCGATTTGTGAGCTGCGTTTTTTGTGCGACTTTGCACTTGGACTTATTGCTTTTAGCATAGGCGGTGAGTTTCAGAATGAACGCTTTAAGAAAATGGGAAAAAAAGTAATAACCATTTCCCTTTGTGAAACCTTTGCAACCTTCTTTCTTGTCTTTTGCTCACTTTTCTTTTTTACAACTAACTTACCTGTAGCCATCTGTCTGGGTATCCTCTCAATCGCTACTGCCCCTGCAGCAACTCTTCTTGTTCTGAGGGAATATGATTCTGAAGGAGTGGTAACAAATTCTCTTCTTATCCTTACAGGGTTGAATAACTTTATATGTTTGACTTTGTTTACCATCTGTTTCCCAACTGTTATTGCCCTGTCTCATGGTGAATCCTTCACCACATTTATTTTAACCCTTTTTTCTTCTTTGGGAAGCATGCTTGTTTCTCTTGCAGCCGGTTTAATTCTTGGTTTTTTCTTAAGCATCTTTGAGAAACGTATCACCAAGGCTAACGAACTTATCGTCTTAACTGTTGGAACAATTATTCTGGGGATAGGTTTAGCTCAGATGCTAAATGTGTCACCACTACTGGTAAACCTTGTAATGGGAGCAACGGTAATAAACATTGCCAAAAAGGGCAAAATGCTATTTGAAGAGATTAAAAGAATAGATCTGCCTATATATGCTGCATTTTTTGCACTGTCCGGTGCGAGTCTTCATTGGGAGCTCTTGTCTGTAGTGGGAGGAGTTGGCGTGCTTTATGTTGCGGGACGTGTTGCAGGTAAAGTTTTAGGAGTCTTTTATGGTGCCGTTCAAGCGCGGGCAAGTCAAAGCCTGAAAAGATATGGTGGATGCGGGCTTCTTGCTCAGGCAGGTGTAGCCCTCGGCCTCGCCTTGTTAATAGAAGATAGAGATCAAAAACTTGGAGAAATTGTTTCAACTACCATCTTCTCCACGGTGATCGTCTTTGAAATTCTTGGGCCACTTGCTGTCAGATGGTCTGTAGTAAAATCAGGAGAAGTAAAGGTCATTAAATTGATTCATCGGGATGAAGGTACTCCTTTCAGGGACACATTTAGAGAAATTATTCTACGGCTGCGTCATTCCCTCGGAATTCCTGTGTGGAAAAGCAAGCAATTTACTGGAGAGGTTCTTGTTGAACATGTTATGAGAACCCATGTTGAGGTAATCCATGAAGAAATGCATCTCGACCAGATTTTAAAAGTAATTGAACATAGCCGTTACAATCTTTTCCCTGTAGTAAATGAAATTGGAGAATTTACCGGGATGATATCTTTTCAGGACATACGCGATGTTCTCTATGATGGAATTATGAAAGACCTTGTCATTGCCAAAGATGTTGCAAACCCCGCAGGCCCCTTTATTCATTCAAAATCTACCATAAGTAAAGCTTTGGATCTATTTGAGGGAGAAAAAATTGATCTGCTGCCAGTAATCGATGATCAGAAAACAAAACATCTTCTGGGGATACTGACCCAACGAGATGTCCTTGCTGTTTTTAAGGGAAAGAAAAGGTAAGGCAACCGCCTTTTGAGGATGCTTATGTAACCCGCAAAAAAAGGATGGTGTAGATCTTTCTTGCAGTTCCATCCACTGATAACTCCAAAGCAGACTTCCCTAATCTCCAAATAGTTCAAGCAACAGATAATTTTAATCACAGTGAAAGGCTTTGAAAATCAAGCAGTAAATGTATTATTCCCCCAACTTTTTTCTTTTGCAATAATTGTTGTATTGTGATATTTAAACCTTAATATGCCTTAATATGATATAGAGGTATATTTAAATCCATTAAATTGACGGGGAGAGAGAAATGTCTGGTCATTCAAAATGGAGCAGCATCAAACATAAGAAGGGAGCTGCTGATGCAAAAAGGGGCAGGATTTTTACCAAGATAATAAGAGAAATTAGTGTGGCGGCACGAGCGGGAGGGGGAGATCCTGATGGGAATCCAAGGCTTCGAACTGCAATTGCAGCGGCGAAGGCTGAAAATATGCCCAAGGATAATATCGAAAGGGCAATTAAGAAGGGAACAGGGGAGCTGGAGGGTACTCACTATGAGGAATCTGTCCTTGAAGGCTATGGGCCAAACGGAGTTGCAATATTGGTAGATCTCATGACCGATAATAAGAACAGAACCATAGCGGAGTTGAGACATGCTTTTACTAAATATAATGGGAACATAGGTTCAACAGGATGTGTTGCATGGATGTTTGATAAAAAAGGCTTGATCTCTTTTGATAAAGAGAAGGTGGACGAAGACAAGCTAATGGGGGTTGCTCTGGATTCTGGTGCAGAAGATATTAATGATGAAGGACATACCCTGGAAGTTATTACTGATCCCAATGATTTTGAAGCAGTAAAAGAAGCTTTAGACAAAAATGGTCTGCAATATATTTATGCCAAGATTTCCATGATCCCTCAAAACACGGTAAAACTGGACGCGAAAGAAGCAGAACAAGTTTTGAAGTTAATGGAAGCATTGGAAGACTCAGATGATGTCCAGAACGTTAATGCTAATTTTGATATCCCTGATGATATAATGGAAAAGATTACATCTTAGGAAAGCTGATTTTGATACATTTATGACAGCACACATTAAAGCTATTGGAGTGGATCCGGGTCTTGCCTCTACAGGTTTTGCGGTTGTTGAAATTCTGGAGAGGGGTGGAAGAGCCTGCCACTGGGGTGATATTAAAACCAGTCCTAAACTCACTTTCCCTGAGCGACTGGACAGTATTTACTATCAACTCTCTGAAGTAATTTCCTGCTGGCACCCTCAACTTCTGGTCATAGAAGATGTCTTCGTTTATAAAAAATACCCGAAAGCTGCTATTCAACTTGGTGCGGTGAAAGGTGTTGTTTATCTCGCTGCCCAGCACAAGAAGATAAATGTCTGTGAGATTAAACCAACTGAATTAAAAAGTGCCCTGACTGGAAATGGGAGGGCAAGTAAACAGCAGGTAGAAAAGATGACCCGGAAAATTCTCAATGTTAAGGAAACCATTAAATCAGACCATGCCTCAGATGCCATGGCCCTGGCTATTACAGGTCTTTCGAGGAATGGTATTTTCCGCTGGTAGCATAGGAAATTATTTTTCAGGACGCAGATAAACGCAGATTATTAGGATTTTAAATTATATATTGAACCAAGGGCATAAAGAGGGAAACATCTGTACTACAAACCTGCAACATCGTGTTTTTTTAGCACAGTTTTCGAGCAACT
>CBDTTR010000043.1:0-11449 GCA_965363405.1 uncultured bacterium
GACTTATCTTGATCCGAATAAAGATCAAGAGATCTGGCTGTGGTTGCCCAGCTTAAGAAAGGTTCGCAGGATTTCTCAGTCTGAATCAGATGATTCCTTCATGGGAAGCGAATGGACTACAGAGGAAGTATCTACCAGGAAGTGGGAAGATGAAACCTATACCAGGTTGGGGGATAAAAAGTTTGATGGTTATACATCAGTTTTTAATAATAAGACCTACTATAAAAATACCGAATGTTATGTAATCGAGGCTAAACCTAAAAGGAAGGAATGGTATTATTCGAAGCGTATTTCCAGATTGGATAAACGCTTTGGGGGACTTATTTTTGATGAGGTCTATGATAACGCTGGCAGAAAATGCAAGGTCTTCCTCAAAGAGTATAAAGTATGGGAGAATGGTTGTATCCCACAAACATTCCTGGAACTCGTGAACCTGATTAACGGAAATTTAACTGTTGTCAGTCTCAATGAAGAGGATATAAAATTTAATACCGGGCTAAAAGAAAGTTTCTTTATTGAAAAGACACTTATGCAATCTAAATGGTAAACAAAAATGGGGTCACCCATCTTTGTTATATCAAATCCTTAAAAAATAAGTTGGCAGAGCAAATTCGAATACCATCTTTTTTTTGATAACATCCACGTCTATACCGATAACAATTTCCGATGTTTCGATGTAGCGAGAAATATATGTATACACTTTTTTTAATTTTAATCAGAAAATAAATGCTAGTATTTTATGATAATAGTTAAATGAGCACCACCAGAGATGGTCGTTTGATTAAAACCGTTAATTAAATTAGAAAGGATGAAGCATATGTCTAACACTAGAACTCAAAGGATGAAAGGACTCATATTGTTCGGTCTGGTGATGGTTATTCTAGGCGGGTGTGCAACGGCCACGGTCAATCAAACAAAGAAAACTACGGAACCCCTCCCGCGGCCGGATATGGTTATCGTTAATGACTTCGCGGTTACATCTGCGGAAGTGAAGCTCGATCGGGGAATGATGGCCAAGGTCATGCGTGGCAGCGACAGCCGGTCATTATCGGAGGAAGAGAATAAAATTGGCCACATGGTAGCTGACAAGCTATCTGAATCTCTGGTGGAGGAACTTCGCAATGTGGGTGTTAAAGCTACCCGTGCTGGCACCCAGGTTAAGCCTTCGGAATCCACTATTATGCTAACTGGGCAGTTCATCACCATTGATAAAGGAAACCAAACAGCACGCGTGTGGATCGGCTTCGGTATGGGGGGCTCTGAGCTTCGCACTCGCATGCAGATTTCGCAGGGTGGAAAATTGGTCGCCGAGGCTGAAACCGTAACAAAGAGCAGCCTCAAACCTGGCATGTTGACAAGTCTCGGTGTTGGCGCAGTCGCGTCAACCGTCGCTCCAATAGTAGTTGGTGGGGTAGCCACAGGGATGAGTGAGACGCTTCTGGGTACCATCGAAGCGGATGCCAAACGCACAGCTAAGGAGGTCGCCAAGAAAGTGGAAAAAGCTTGCCAGGATCGGGGATGGCTACCCTAACAGAAGTGTTCTCCATATTTTAGTTGAGCGCCTTTTACCAGACCATAGGGACCTGTTAACATCATATTACCATGTGGTGCTGCAAAGCGGACATTTAAACGGCTGTTCTTTAACATTCCTCTGTTGGGTCCTGTTACAATGATTTCTTTTTTGTCATCGAATTTTGAGTTTAGAATAACCGCTCCATGCCCCCCATCATCAAGTATTTCCTGTGATGTTATTTCTGCCCTCATAAATTTCATGATAAGTTCATCAAGTTTTTCTGTATTTAAGCAGCTGGTATGATGCTCCATTACACCCTCGATTTTTCCTTCAGAAATCATTGCCGCTAATGTGTGACTGTTACCCACATTTACAAATAGTGACGATTGAGATTCTTCCAGACACCCTAAAATAGCAGCAAAAGAAGTGTCCATTACTAAAACTTCGCAGCCTGATTGCATTTTTGCAGTTCGAGCAACTGCCTGCATTCTTTTGAAACAGGCAGGAATTTCATCGTATGTATAGACAAAACTTTCAGGCCTGTTGTCCTTCCTCAATCTTTCTTCTATCATTTTGAATCTAAATTCTCTGTTTGAGGTTCCCTCAGGTTGTGTTCCATGATCCTGCACGGCTATTGCCACCAGGCCAATATCCAAATCTTCCCCATAATTAGCTAAAAATTCTTTCAATAAAGGAATATCAATTTCATGAAAACACAGTTTAGTTCCCTTAAAGTCATTAAGCCCACTACTATTTATTTGAATACCGTATTGTCTCACTTCATTAATGTTATTCCTCAAAGTGTATGCAGCATCTTCACTCATAATTACGCGATAGCCTTTTTTTATATGGCTTTTCAATAGAGAAGGAATAGCTCCACCTCCGATTGGATCCCCATCAATAAAAATATCTTCTTTACACTTTTCTATTAATCTAGAAAAATTTCTGCTGGGTGTTGGGAGAATGAGGCTGATACAATTTTCAGGGGTAAGCTCAGAATTATAAAGCAGGACATCCTGCGTTCCTGCTCCAATATCGATAGCTAATATTTTTTGAAGATAACTTTTAGGGTTGAGGGTAGAGGTGACAGGGTTCATGGAATCCATCATGATAATTCTGTATCATGCTGATATTTTAATATATTCTTCAAATACATCTTAAGTTTTTTAATATCTTCATTATCCTTATGATCAACAGATAAAAAATCAAATGATAGTATTTTTATCTTTGGATTGATTGATTTTATTTTATCTAGCGTTACGTCATTAAATGCAGATCCGTTCTTCTGATTGATAACACATATATCAGCTTTCTTTAAAGCTCTTATACGGCTCGGCTTCATATTATCAATTGAACTATCTACAACAAAGAAAGCAAGTGTAGGATTAATATATTCTAAAATGCTATTCCCTTCTATAAGAACTCCTTTGTGATTGCTGATTTTTTCTAATGCCTGTTCCATTGCATCTTGTAAAAGCTTTTCCGTTGCCTTAACCCATACAACCTTCTCAGCACCACTTTTCTTCATCCTGAAAGTGTCTGTATCGGGAATCATAATATCTCTTTCATCTTCTGATACACTCGTATATAAATCGGTCATTGTAATTTTAATAGCAGCAAATCCAGGAAGGTTTTTCATGAGAATCTCAGCAAGAGCTGTTTTCCCCACACCTTTTTGAGCACCTGAAACGGTAACCACTTTCATATCATCAGGGAAACTGGTAAACTCCAAATTTTACCCCCCTATCTTAACCATCTCGCGTGCACATTTTTTAAACGAGGGTTTCGTAATGGCATGACCTTCTGGTTTATTGGAAAGTGCTGTATGGAGGAGTGCCTTTAATTCTTCATCGCTGTCACCTTGCCTCATTGCCATCCTGACATCAAACTCTTTATCAGAAAAAAGGCATGGGCGCAGTTTTCCATCTGCAGTCAACCTTAATCGATTACAAGTAGAGCAAAAGTGACCACTAATTGGATTGATGAATCCAATTATTCCCTTAGCATTTTCCAGCCTGTAAAGGTCAGCGGGACCACCATTCCCCTTTTTGTTTCCCAGGGGCTGTAGCTTATAGTTCTCTTGAATAATTTTTTTAATAGTAGAACAACTTAAATACCTCTCTTCTTTCCAGCCATTTTTCAGTCCGACAGGCATGAATTCGATGAACCTCACCTGGCAATTACGCTTAAGTGTAAGTTGTGCAAAATCTAAAACCTCATCTTCATTGAATCCTTTCATGGCAACGACATTAATCTTTATTGGATTCATGCCTGCTTCATTAGCCTTTTCAATCCCCCTAATGAGACTTGAGAGCTCCCCTCCCCTGGTGATTTCCCTGAAACGATCAGGTTTTAAAGAGTCCATACTGACATTAACCCTTTTAAGCCCAGCTTCATACAATGGCTTGGCGAATTCAGATAATAGAATACCATTCGTTGTCATAGAAAGATCCTCTATTCCTTCCAATTGGGATAACCAACCAACAAGGTTAACGACTCCTTTCCTCACCAAAGGCTCACCTCCGGTAATCCTGATCTTAGTTATCCCTTCTTTCACAGCAATTTTGGCTATTCGCAGAATCTCCTCATAGCTCAATATGTTTTCGTGACTGAGATGTGAAATGCCATCAATTGGCATACAGTATATACACCTCAAATTACACCGATCAGTAATCGATATTCGCAAATAGTTAATATGGCGCTTGTAGTTGTCTGTCAATTTGTTCATGATTGAATTTATTTAACACTTTTGATAAAAACTATTGATTTAGCAGAAAGCTACTTCTGGATTCCCGCCTTTGCGGGAATGACGGTTCATTTTGATTTGCCATTATCATTCTTGTTATTGTATTTTCTTATGCGGCTTCTTTGGTGAAAAACAAAAAATCCAACCACCATATTTGGCGTTGGATAAATTTCTGACCTCACATGACTTCCTTTCCAAATACGGGAGGCATAGCCTTTTCAAACTATACCCTATCGACCATTCCCCCTGGAAGTTTATTCTTTAGGGTTAACAACATTAGAAATATTGCCTCTTTCTAATGAGCTAAATGGTTCGGAATATTATATTTAATTGTATTTAAATTTTAGAATATTTAAGCAAAAATGTCAAGGGATTTGGAAGATTTTTTTATCTATATTTTGGAGGTACTCATTCTCTTCTCCACTGCTTTTGCATGAGCATCCAATCCCTCTATAAGAGCTAATTTTTTTGCTGCATCTCCAATCTCCATCAATTCATCTTTCGAATAAGATATAACACTCATCCTCTTTAGAAAATCATCTACGCCTAATGGGGAAAAGAACCTGGCAGATCTTCCTGTGGGTAATATGTGGCTTGGTCCCGCCAGATAATCTCCTGCGGTTACAGGTGAATAATTACCAAGAAATACAGCGCCGGCACAGGTGATTTTCTTAAGAACCTCATTTGGCTCATTTACCATCAACTCCAGATGCTCAGGAGCAATTCTATTGGCAAGTGCAACAGCTTCGTTGATATTATCAGCCAGAATCATGATGCCTTGAGCATCAATCGATCGTTCAGCAATTTCTTTTCTTCTCAGTTTCTTAAGTTGAGAAAAAATTTCTTTGTTCACCTCTTGAAGAAAACTTTCACTCGTTGTAATAAGCATCGGACTGGCATCTTCATCATGTTCCGCCTGGGCAAGGAAATCAGCTGCTGCAAAGGAAGGCACTGCACTATCATCTGCTACAATCAAGATCTCACTTGGGCCAGCAAGCATATCCAACCCTACTTCTCCGAATACCAACCGTTTTGCTGTCTCTACATAAACATTACCAGGACCAACAATTTTGTCCACTCTGGGAATGCTTTTTGTTCCGTATGCGAGAGCAGCTATGGCTTGCGCACCCCCTACCCTATAGATGCAACTGACCTCCGCAATTTTTGCTGCAGCAAGAACATGTGACGAAACGTTTGGAGAAACCATCACGACATCTTTAACACCGGCAGCGCGCGCTGGAATTGCACTCATCAAAACAGATGAAGGATAAGGAGCTTTGCCTCCTGGAATATACAATCCAATTCTTTGCAAAGGGCGGACAATCTCTGTTACAGTTTCTCCCTCAAAACATCTTTTTAAAAATCGGTTCATCTGTTTTTGATGAAACTGCTCAATTCTTTTTGCAGCGAAAGTAAGAGCATTTATCTCCTCTGAATCAAGGCTTTTATACGCTGCTTCAATATCTTCATGATTAACTATTAATGTTGATGAATCTAATCTTACCCCATCGTATTTTTCTGTATAGCTGAATAGAGATTGATCCCCTTTTTCCTTTACATCTTTTAAGATAGTTTTTACAACCGATTCAACATCAGTACTTAATTCTTTTATCCGAACCAAAACACGTTTAAAAGTATCTTCAAAAGAGGAATCAGTAGTGCGTAAAACTTGTATTTTTGTCATATCTTGTATCCTATTCTCCAACTCTTTTAATGTCAGCACCGAGACGTGACAACTTTTCTTCTACGTGTTCATAACCTCTATCCAGATGATATATCCTGCTTATCTCTGTTCCTCCGTGGGCAACTAATCCTGCCAGGACCAAAGAAGCGCTGGCTCTTAAATCTGTAGCCATCACTTGTGCACCAGTTAACTTTTTGACACCACTGACAAAAGCACTGTTTCCTTCAAGTCGTATATCTGCTCCCATTCTTTTCAGTTCTCCTACATGCATAAAACGGTCACTAAAAATTGTTTCTGAAATTATACTCGAGCCCTCAGCAAGGCAAAGTAATGTCATTATCTGGGCTTGCATATCTGTAGGAAAGCCAGGGTAAGGGAGTGTTTTCACATCCGTGCTCTTTAACGATGAATTACCAACCACCCTGACACTTCTATCTCTAATAGATATTTCCAAACCAATCTCTTCTAACTTCTCTATTAGAGCACTGAGATGAGTGACATTACAATTTTGTATGGTAACATCTCCCCGTGTAATACCAGCAGCAATCATATATGTCCCTGTCTCTATTCGATCAGGCATGATATCATATTCAACTGACTGCAGGGTTTCGACTCCTTCTATTGTTATTACATCTGTTCCAGCACCTTCAATCCTTGCTCCCATTTTATTCAATACAATAGCCAGCTCTTCTACTTCAGGTTCTTTTGCAGCATTTTCTAAAACGGTTGTTCCTTTTGCTAAAGTAGCTGCCATCATAACATTTTCAGTACCTGTAACAGTAGAGATATCAAAATAGATTCTTGCCCCTCGTAGTTTTTTGCATTCAGCTACGATATAGCCTCTGTCAAGTTTTACAGTAACTCCCATTCTTGCAAGAGATTTAAGATGCAAGTCAACTGGACGCGGCCCGATAGCACAACCTCCCGGAAGTGATACCCTGGCTTTACCAAACCGGGCCAACAAAGGCCCCAAAACTAAAACGGAAGCCCTCATTGTTTTCACCAAATCATAAGGTGCCTCATAGGAATTTAAATTAGTAGCATCTAACTGAATTACCTCTTTGCCCGTAACCTCAACTCCCAAGCTCCTTAAAAGCTTAGAGATTGTTTTAATATCTCTGAGCTGAGGGGTATTGGAGAATCTATTACATCCTTCTGTCAACAAAGTTGACGCCATCAGGGGAAGCGCAGAATTCTTGGCACCACTGATCTTTACCTCTCCCTTTAGCTTCTTACCACCATGTATAACTAATTTATTCATATAAATGTTTTCACAAATACCCGATTAAGTATTTATTTCTCTTCGCATTGAAATGTCAAACAAGAACAATCTTAACAGAAGATATAGGTAAAATCAAAAACATTTTAAGGGATTAAGGGATTTTGCTTATCCGGAAATCTCCAGTTGAATACCCTAATGAAATTATTAACGATACTGGATTCCCACTGGAGTTTATCCCGTACTTGATACGGGGCGGGAATGACATGTTTTTTCAATCGGTTCCGTCCTTGTCCGTCATCCCTGCGAAGGCAGGGATCCAGGAATTGATAGACAACTTGACTATTATAAATAAATTTCATTTTTGTGCCTTAACCACCCTTTTTATTCCAGAAAGGTCTTCAATGAGTTTCACCCTACTATAGCTGGCTGTTTTTTTAATCATATCAGAAACTATTTCTGCCTGTCCTATCCCCACTTCCAGTATCAAACAACCATCCTCACTTAATAAGTTTGATGTATCAGTAATTATCGTTCGATAAAAATCCATCCCATCTTCCCCCCCCAAAAAAGAATCCGGAGGTTCATGTTCCCTAATTTCAGGTTGTGCACTTTCCCAATCAGATTTGGAAAGATATGGTGGATTGGAAACAATAAAGTCGAACTGATTCCCTTTTTGTTTTATCCCTTGCAAATATCTTCCAACAAAGAAAGTTATTTTATCATTAACTTTATGCAAATGTGCATTTTCCACCGCTACTTTTATAATTTCTAAGGAAATATCTGTAGAGACCAAAGTGATATGTTTGATTTCTTTTGCCAGACTTACAGCAATAATACCACTTCCCGTCCCTAATTCCAGAATTCTTATTGAATTGCTTTTATCTTTTTTTTTGGCGTATTCCCTTAACGTTTCTTCAACAAGAATTTCTGTTTCAGGACGAGGGACAAGGACAGCTTTAGTGAGTTTAAAGTCTAAGGACATAAATTCCTTATGGCCCGTGATATAAGCAACCGGTTCCCTCTTTAATCTCCTCTCAATACATCCCTTGTATATTTCCCTTTCTTTGACATTAAGAATTTTATCAGAAATAAGATGCAAGTTAATTCTGTCTGTATTCAGAGAATGCATGAGAAGTACCTCTGCATCGAGCTTTGGACTATCAACCCCACTATCTTTAAGATAGTCAACACCCCAACGAAGTGCATTTTTAATCATCCATTTAGTTTCAATCAAAACGATCCCCTGGAAGAAAAAGAGTAAAGTATTAATACAATAAGGTTTAAAATATGTGGGTATAAGTTATTTTGTTAAGGAGAATTGTCGCTGTATGGTGTGGAAAAGAAGAAAAAAGGTAGTTGATAGGGATTCTCAGATAAACACACGTCAAAAAAGCTCTTCGATTATTGATAAATATTTGCAGCTTCTTTTATAGATTCAGTTTGAAAGTGGGTAATAAGCTGATCAAAAAAATCATCCAGCTCTCCTTCTAAAACATTTTCTAGATTATGAAGTGTAAGTTTTATGCGATGATCAGTCACTCTTCCTTGAGGAAAGTTATAGGTTCTTATTCGCTCGCTTCTATCACCAGTTCCTACCTGGTCTTTTCTATCCTGAGATATTTCCGACTGCTGGTCCCGAACAGCTTTATCTAAGAGTCTTGCCCTCAAGATCTTTAAAGCCTTTGCTTTATTCTTATGTTGGGACTTCTCATCCTGACAACTCACAACCAATCCACTGGGAAGATGAGTTATTCTAACGGCTGAATCCGTTTTATTTACATGTTGTCCTCCAGGTCCTGATGATCTGAAGACATCAATTTTTAAATCTTTCGGATCTATTTCAACCTCAACATCTTCTGCTTCAGGGAGTACTGCTACTGTTACTGCAGATGTATGTATTCTTCCCTGAGATTCTGTTTCAGGTACTCGCTGAACCCTATGTACACCACTCTCGTGTTTAAAAAGGCTGTAAACCTTTTTGCCTTCTATCAAAGCAATAATCTCCTTGAATCCTCCTAAACCAGTTACGTTCTGACTCATAATCTCTACTTTCCAGCCTTTTTTTTCAGCATATCTTAAATACATTTTAAAGAGGTCAGATACAAAAATTGCAGCTTCCTCTCCACCTGTACCTGCTCTAATTTCTAAAATTACATTTTTTTCATCCCTGAGGTCCCTTGGTAAAAGTAAAAATTTCAGCTTGCTTTCCAGTACCCCCTTTTCTTCCTCTAGTTTTTGTGCCTCCGATTTTGCTAATTGTCTTAGCTCTTCATCACTCTCTGATATTAACTGCTCACTTTCTTCTAACTCTTTGCACACTTTTTTATAAATTCTGTAAGTATCCAAAAGCTGTGAAAGTTCAGAGCGTTCTTTAGCATACTTCTGAAATTTCTCTTGATTGTTGATAACCTCAGAATCACACAAGAACTCATCTAATTGAATGCATCTCGTTTCAACTGCCCCGAGCTTTTGAAACATAGATTCCCCCACTAAATACTACCCAAACAAACATTGATTTTAATAAAAACTTTCTAAAAAACTGTGGAAGAAACTGGTTTAGTCCTTTTTTATGTTTTTATACTTTTTCTGAAACTTCTCAACTCTGCCCGCTGAATCTACTAACCTTTGTTTCCCTGTATAAAAACCATGGCACTTGGAGCATACTTCTATACTAACCTCTTTTTTAGTAGCTCTTGTTTCAATAACATTTCCACAGGCGCATTTGATAATCGCGTCATCGTATGCAGGATGAATACCTTTTTTCATTTCTTACTCCTCTTTGTTTAAATTCGTTTGGTTAAAAGGTTATTTATTCATTGATTCAAGAAATTCTGCGTTGTTTTTTGTGTCTTTGATTTTTTCATAGAGGAATTCCATACCATCAATGGTATTTAAAGGCTGCAAAACTTTTCTTAATATCCATAAGCGATGGAGGTCATTAGACTCAAGAAGCAACTCTTCCTTTCGCGTCCCGGAACGATTGATGTCTATTGCTGGGAAAATTCTTCTGTCACTCAGCTTTCTATCGAGATAGAGCTCTGAATTGCCGGTACCCTTGAACTCTTCAAAAATCACTTCATCCATTCTACTTCCCGTATCAATAAGAGCGGTTGCTATAATAGTAAGACTGCCACCTTCTTCAATATTCCTGGCTGCTCCAAAAAACCTTTTTGGACGATGCAGTGCGTTTGAATCGACCCCACCAGATAAGACCTTGCCACTGGGTGGAACAACAGTATTGTAAGCTCTCGCAAGCCTGGTAATACTGTCCAATAAAATCACCACATCCTTTTTGTGTTCGACTAACCTCTTAGCCTTTTCTATAACCATATCTGCTACTTGAACATGTCTTTGAGCAGGTTCGTCAAAAGTAGAGCTGATCACCTCTCCCTTCACAGATCTTTGCATATCTGTTACTTCCTCGGGACGTTCATCAATTAAGAGGACAATCAAAAAAACTTCCGGGTGGTTTGTTGTTATGCTGTTTGCAATACCTTGCAGGATAATGGTCTTTCCTGCTCTGGGTGGAGAAACAACTATTCCCCTTTGGCCTTTCCCAATTGGGGTTAGCAAGTCCATGATTCGTGTTGACAAGTTTTTAGAATCCGTTTCCAAGTTAAACTTCTCTTCAGGGTAAAGAGGTGTCAGGTTATCAAATAGTATTTTACCTCTAGCTGCTTCTGGATCTTCATAATTTACAGATTCTACCTTTAGGAGGGCAAAGTACCTTTCAGATTCTTTGGGTGGTCGTATCTGCCCCGATACGGTATCACCCGTTCTAAGATTAAACCTTCGTATCTGTGAAGGTGATATATAAATATCATCCGGGCCTGGTAGATAATTGAAGTCAGGAGCTCTTAAAAACCCGAATCCATCAGGTAAAATTTCCAAAACTCCTTCACCATAAATTTGACCATTCTTTTCCAATTCCGTTTGAAGGAGCGCAAAAATCAATTCTTGTTTCCTCATGCCACTGGCACCTTCAATGCTTAAACCATCAGCCATTTTGAGCAACTCACTGATTTTTTTCTCCTTCAATTCTTTTAAATTCATTAAATTATCTCCTTAAATAAATGTTGAAAAACGAAGTTAATGATTGAAACCCTACCTATAAGACCGTCTTTAACCCAGATTTTGCAGTAGCTATCGTAGCGAGGCACAGAAAACCATAGCGAGACGTGTAGTTGGAGCGATTTTGCGACGCAGGCATATTAATAAATATGTTAAGTAGCAAAATCGTGTCGTAAACGACTACACGTGCAACGGGTAGTTTTGTTTCATCCG
>CBDTTR010000044.1:0-10924 GCA_965363405.1 uncultured bacterium
ATCCGGATCATTTAATCAATGTATCCCAAGCTGCGCAACCGCTCGAGGACCTTCTTCTGGTCTTCGGGAGACATTTCACCCCGTTGTTCTTTTTTGCCTGCTGCGGGCTCAGTGAATTCTACGGGGTGCTGTTCTACAAATTCTTCCTCAAAAATATTTGTGAGCACCTTACCATCCATATCCTTGGGAATTTTGCAGCCCATTACGTGTAAAATGGTGGGCGCTACATCCATAATAGTGGCCCCATCGGTGACGGCACCTTTTTTTACTGATTCCCCTTTTGCAAGGAAGATTCCATTCATATCGTGGTTGCCGGTGAGCAGTGTAACATCGCTTACCGTCCGGTTAGATCCGAAGTCTACGAAACTCCCCGCTTGGTAGCCGTCTTTATTGGAGAGGAAGGTAATATCTGGCATCTCGTCAAAATAGTCTCCACTGTAGATTTCCTCTTTGGTATGGACCTCAGCCTCTGATTTACCGTCGGTGAGTTCATTCAGGAAATCCTTAAGTCTTCTGCCAATTTCTTCCGTAAGGTTTTTGTACTCGTCTCCGCTGTTTACCATACCCTCGGGGTCCCGCCCTTTCAGATTGATGAAAATTTGACCCAGTCCTGTCTTAGAAAATGCCCTGGTCCTTGACCAATCAACATCTTTTAATGATAACAACCAGGTGCTTTTATTGAGAATAAGATTGTTGAGAAGGTCCATAGGGGGTTTGACGAATTTATTATTCATAATTGCTACCAGCAACTTATCCCATAAGGTACCCAGCATCTTGGCCCACAACCTTCCCCAACCCATTCCCAGTCTTCCAAAGAGCCATTCATAGGTTAAGCCCCTCTTCCAGAGAAAGAATTTCAATCTGGTGAAAAAATCTTTTTTGAGCTGTATATACCCTTCTCGTAGTAACCACACATTAAGATCGATTGTTTTGTTGATGGTGCAAAATCCGTGATCTGAGATAACAAAAACGGTACCAGAGGAGTCATAGAGGTCATAGATCTCCCCGACCTGTTTGTCGAGTTCCCTATAAAAGGAGACGACCTCATCATAGTATCTCTCGGCTAAGTCTGCTCTGTAGTGCTCATGGTGGGGGTCCAGAATGTTCCAGAGCGTGTGTTGGACCCGATCCGTAGCAACGATGTGTAACATCAAAAAGTCAAAGGATTCCTTTTCAATCAAAAATTTTGCCACTTCAAATTTATAGCGCATCATGGAAAGGCAGTCCTGTAAAAACGTGGCGATATAACTGTCTGATAGAAAAGTTGCTACTTCAAGACTTCTCTGGTGGAGATAGTACTTGCCAAATTTCTCCTCCAGTTCATCCAGCAGTTCCGGGGGGTGGGTAAAATCTCTCTTTCCCGAGGGAGTCAGAAAGCCACTGATGAGCACCCCATTTACCTTTTGTGGAGGATAGGTCATGGGAACATTTAAGACCCCTACTTTACATCCTTGCTCACTCAAGATCTCCCACAGGGTCTGCCCATCCCGGTTATCTGCATTAACAGGTACCTCCCTATAACTATTTGGCTTCCTTACCAGGAATTCGTAAATACTGTGTTTGCCCGGATTCTTCCCCGTCATGAAGGTAATCCAGGCAGGACCCGTGACTGGGGGGAAAGATGACCTTAATATCCCGGAAACTCCTTCCTCCTTGATTTTTTTTAAATTGGGCAATAATCCCTTTTCCATCCAGGGATTAAGCAGATCAAAGGTGCAACCGTCTAAACCTAAAACCAATACCTTGTTTTTCATAAGAATATGGTTCTCCTTTCCTGTCCGGTTGTGCTAGAAGGGTAGTTCCGTTTCATGGAGTTGCCGACTTCCGTAACCGAGTATACCTATCCCCGTTTTATTCAGTGTGTAAGGGTACCAGAGTGTCAAAATGTTTAAGGGTGGATTTATCGTCACTTTTAATGTGGTGATGGTTCATCTTAACCTGGGGGAGCAGTCGAGTTATAAACCTCTTGGCAATAATCTTTTTACGGTTAGAGTTTTGAGCCTGTTTGATGAAGAGATATCCGATAAGGATACCGGTAGCCATATCTACCAGATTTCTTGCATAGAGATCGGTGTATTGGGTATCCTTTTTTTTGTTCAGATATGTAATTGCCTCATCTAGCCATCTTCTGGCCTGCAGCAATTTTCTGGACAACCCTTTCATAGAGGCTGTTGATTCGTCTTTCGCCCGTTCGTTAAAGTGTCGTTCTGCTGCACCGCTTACTATCCCTCTTATCGTTGCTGCTATTTGAAGCTGAGAAGTCCCCTCATAGATATTTGTGATACGAGCATCTCTGTAATGTCGTTCTACAGGGTAATCCTTCATATAACCACTTCCACCCAATATCTGAATGGCATCAGAAGTTACCCGATTGCTCATCTCCGTACTGTAGTATTTAGCTACGGGAGTGAGGAGGATGACCAGTCTCTCATACTTTTTTGCCTCCTTCTTTAATTCTTTGATCATTGAAACGTCCGGTTTGGCTTCTGACTTCTGCAGACAATGGATTTTGTTTAGAATTCCTGCAGCTATATCCATGGTGACGGAGGCTTCGTAAGTTAAGGCCCTTGCTGCTTCTGTTTGAAGCTGCATTTCAGTGAGCATCTCGGCAACGGCAGGAATAGTCTCAATACGCCTTCCATATTGATACCTGGAATGGGCAA
Organism: uncultured bacterium; assembly: GCA_965363405.1. Taxonomy (GTDB): domain Bacteria; phylum Desulfobacterota; class WTBG01; order WTBG01; family WTBG01; genus WTBG01. The sequence goes on from CBDTTR010000044.1 coordinate 2,664, forward strand.
AAGCTTTTGCCGCATTTAACGCCGCCTGGGAAATTCCTATGGATTGAGCAGCAGTACCAATGCGTGCACCATTGAGTAGCGCCAATACGTAGGTAACAAGCCCACGCTTTCTTTCTCCAATAAGACATGCAGGTACACTGTCAAATTGAAGCTCACAGGTTGGCGATCCATGTATTCCTAATTTATTTTCTATCCTCCTAACCTTAACCCCATCTTTGCCTTCACAAAGGAAAAGACTTAATCCCAAGCCACCTTCCTCGTCAAAGTCAGAACGTGCCAGCACCAGTAGGATATCAGCATTGCCATTGGTAATAAATCGCTTTACTCCATCCAGGTGCCAGGTACCACCTTGATCCTGAATAGCCTTAAGTTTAACATTTTGCAAGTCGCTCCCTGCCTCTGATTCGGTTAAGGCCATAGCACCAGTAACCTTCCCCTGGCTAAACAAAGGCAGGTATTTATCCTTAAGCTCTTCGCTGGCAAATACATTAATCAACTCCCCAATGCCTTGGAGACCAAAGAGGTTTTGGAGACTGGCATCAGCACGGGCAACAATCTCGTTTGCCATGGCGAAAACTGTGGCGGGGAAATTAAGCCCTCCATATTTCCTGGGAAGGGTCATTCCCATTAGATCGGATTTAGCAAGGAGATTGAGAGAGTCGCTTATCCCCTTAGCATAGGATACCTCCCCTCCCTTAAAAGAAGTTCCTTCAAGATCAACCTGTTTACTGCGCGGTGCACTGTACTCTGCAGCAATCTCTCCAACTACGTTGAGCACTCTCCGGTAATTATCCACAGCATCGTCTAGATTCTCAGGCGCATAGTCATAGAGTGCCTTGTCTTCAAAGTCCAGCTCATGGAGAGGAACTATCCTGGACCAGTCCAGGTTTTCGAAAAGGAATTGGATATCGTCATTATCCTGGTAAAAGTTTTTCACTTTTGTTCACCACCACTTTTTTGCCTATATGTTGTAATCATCTTGGGAATAACCTCCTTAAGGTCGCCTACGATTCCATAGTGGGCTATTTCAAAGATGGGGGCCTCGGGATCGGAATTGATTGCAATTATCTTTTTGGATTCCGACATTCCTGATCGATGCTGAACAGCACCAGAAATACCACAGGCAATATATAACCTGGGACGAACTGTTGTCCCTGTCTGTCCTACCTGATGATCGTGATGGATGAAGCCTCCATCAACTGCTGCTCTGGAAGCGCCTACTGTTGCTCCCAGACATGAGGCGAGTTTAATGATCAGCTGAAAGTTGTCCTTGCTTCCTGCACCTGCTCCACCAGCAACGATAATACCGGCTGTTTTTAAATGGACACTTTTTTCTATTTCTTTACTTTCCACCACCTGAACCTTATAATCTTCCTTATCTAATTCTGGCTCCAGGTTTATTACTTCTCCTCTTCTTCCTGCATCGGGAGGAAGCATCTTCATCACGCCTTCTCTCACCGTAGCCATCTGAGGTCTTGTATCAGGATTGACAATGGTCGCAATGATATTACCTCCGAAGGCGGGGCGAATCTGCATCAAGATGTCTGTATACTTCTTTTTGCTCAAAGGGTCCGTATAATTATCTATAGCAAGTTCCGTACAATCAGCAGTGATACCTACTTTAAGATGGGATGCTATGCGGGGAGCCAGATCTCTCCCTAAGGCTGTTGCACCCAGAAGAAAAATCTCTGGTCTAAAACGACTGATTAGATCAACCAGTACCCTGGTGTAGGGCAGGGTGGTATATACATCCAAGTGCTCATGTTGAACCAGATAGACTTTGTCTGCACCATAGGCTGTAAGGGTGGGAGCTAATTCACGAACATTCTTCCCGATAACTACGGCTGCCAGTAGAGCACCCAGCTTGTTAGCAAGTTCCCTTCCCTTTCCCAGAAGCTCAAAGGAAATTTCTGCTATATTATTTTTATCTTGCTGAGCGTAAATCCAAACTTCTTTCTTCATCATGTTAACCAAATGTATGGTCTTCTATTAATTCCTTAATGAGTTGGCTTATCCCCTCATCAGTAGGTGGAAATGCTTTATGTTCTCCACCCGTTAGTACGACTCGTTCAATCTTCTTAACTAGTGTAGGAGAACCCAAACGCCCACAGCGGTCAGGTTCGAGAGCCAGAACCTCAGCGTCCCACTCAGTAATTAAAAGCCCTTTTTCTTTTAAGTGCTGGCAATGTCTCTTAACCATATCAAGGGAATCAGCGCGCTCTTGCAATTGATTTTTTACCTCTGTTGGTGTCATTGCCTTTTTAAAACGCATAAGTCTCCTGGCAACAGGTGGCCTTGGTTCATTAGCATCAGGGACAACGGTAAGCAGAAGCGGTAGAGAAGATTTTACAATTTCACAACCTTGATCCGTTAGACGTTGAGCTTCAAGGAGTCCATCACCCAATTTGCAAATTTCCTCCACATAGGTTATTTGAGGTATCCTCAGCTTTTCAGCAACCTGGGGACCGACCTGGGCAGTATTGCCGTCACTGGCTTCCCTTCCACAGAAAACGAGGTCAAAATTTCCCGCCTTTTTAATAGCAACACTTAACGTGTATGAAGTAGCCAGTGTGTCAGCTGCGGCAAATCTTTTGTCAGTTAAGAGGATTGCCTCATCAGCTCCCCGATATAGTGCTTCTCTCAAGATTTCACTTGCCTTAGGAGGACCCATGGTAAGGACTGTCACCATTCCACCGTATTTTTCCTTAACCTGCAGTGCCATTTCCAGTGCATGCAGATCATCGTTATTAAACGTAGCTGGGAGGGCAGATCGATTCAATGTGCCATCTTTCCTCATAGCCTTGGATGTAACTTCTGTAGTATCAGGAACCTGCTTTACCAATACGATCGAGCGATAAGCCATCTCTTTCCTATTAAATAGGTGAGGTAGAAAGGATATCTAAGTCTTTTCTCTTTCCTTTATCATACATCCTGCATTGTCTATCCTATTTACCAGCTTTGCGTTTATCTTTATATAAAAGTATCCAGTCTAAGTCAAGTTTGGAATTCCTTTGTCCCATTTTGAAAGCAAGTAATACTTCCTTGAATATAATAAGCTATAAAACACAAAAATTCACCTTATAGTATTCTTGAATTCGCAACGTATTAATCGAATAAAAATTAATCTTTGACTAATTTATTGGTTTATTCTATAAATTTTAGTTAGATCTAAAAATAGTGGTACTGGATAAGGAGTGTTTTCTTTGTGAGATGTGTAGCTTACAGGCAATGATAGAGTGAGTGATAAAGATGATATTAACATTGACGGATGAATACTTAAAAAGGTACATCCGAACATTCAGGTGATTTTCCAAAAATGAATGATCAACCTTTTAACAATAGCAAAATGTTAGAAGAAGCAATAAATGCGATATTAGAACCTTCAACTATGCATCCTTTGCGAGTGGAAAGAGAAAAAGTTGATGCTGGTGATGTTTTTCATGATCAGAGAGTATGGAAAAGTTTACAGGAGTACAGCAAAACAGTAAGATACTATGAAGAAGAAGGGAAACTACCAGCTTCTGTTACAGAGATTAACAGAATGACGGTGCCTGACGGCTATGTTCCTGAAGATATATCTCATCAGGATATAGCAGGCACCTATCTGATTAAACAGGTAAGATTGATTGAAGATGCACCATTCTTAAAAGCCATAACTTCTCACCCAGATTACAAGGAAGTACCTGGTTTTGAAAAACAGAGACGGCTTATGAGTGACACCGCACATGCACTAAGCCTGTTGAGAAAAGTCGGCAATCTTTTCAGAAAAGAGAAGATTCATACTATGTTGGGTTCCCCAGCAGAAGCGAGGTTAGCCCAACTGTGCTTTGGTGTAATTTGGCCTCCAGGTATAAATTTATATTCAGTATTAAGGGAAATGTATCCTGCTTTTCATGCACGACTCACAGGTCAAATTCCTGTTTATGTGGCAGAAAATTTAGAAAATTTATTGGATACTAGAGTTTATAGTAATGCTATTCATGGGATTGGAAGACTTACTGTAGATGATAGTGGCAGATTGCTAGGATTATATCCTGTTGCCGAAGTTCCTGTAGATCAAGTTACCTTGGATTCAAAATTTGTTTCTCAAGATCAGCTAGGGAGAAGGGCAATTGCTAAGAGAATACTATATGATCTATTCGAGATATTGCAAAGAAACAAAAATAAAAGAGTAGTGGTTATTGATTATGCAGGAGGAGTTGGAAATGTTTCTGAGCTGTTGTTGAAACAGATTTATGCTCTTCCCCAAGGGGATATGAAAATAGGAATGATGAATCAATTAAGAATTGCAGTAATTGATATAGAGGATGATCAGCTTGCGGCAGGGCGAAAGAGATTTGACCAGATGAGCCGCAAACCAGAACTAAAAGGAATCAATGATAAAATAATTTTTATCAAAGGTGATGTAACCAAACCTTTGAATGAAGAGCAGTTAAAAGCTGTAAAAGAAAAATTTGGTGCAGAATTTCTAAATAGACCTGTTTTTTTGGGGATAAGTTCATACACAGTTGGTGCTCTCGATAACCTATCCAGAAATGATGGGACAACCTATACACAGGCAATGGCTGATGAAATGTTTAAGCAATGCTGGAAAATTTACACAGTCGATTTTTCTTCACCAATGTGGAGATTAGAGGATTTTCTCAGGGATACAGGTAAATGGGGTAAAGAATATTTGAGGGTTATTCATGGTATTGTGGATCAAAAGGATGAAAACGCATCTTTAAATAGAATGGTAGCTGCAGTATTAAAATTGCGATACGGATTAGTATTTAATAGCCTTGCCGATTTTGTAAGATTTATGGCTTCAGGACCAGGACTGGCTTCTCACTATGTTACTGTCTGGCCTGGTAGTGATGGCCATAATGCAGGTTACACAGTACTGGATGATGGCTTACTTAAAAAGCCGAGCATATTGTCTTTTGCAGAACGGCTGCAAAGTTATGGTGCACAGGTTGATTATAAATCAAAAGTGTGGTTGTTTGCGACAAATGATCTAGGTAGAACTTCCAAAAGGAATCGTGCCTGGGCATTTTTGCCTGGGTGGATAGCTGATTTTGTAGTGGCAGAGAATGAGGGGAATAGTCCTTTTGTAAAGTAACCTGTATATGGTCTGATGACTTTTTTAAAGGTAACATTACTTAAGTGTAAGGCCTTTATACAGATACGACACCCCGTGTATTTGCTTTTTTAACAAATTTTAAGGAATGACTGTACTAACTGCTGCCAGAGCATCAAGTAGTCCCCATCCGTAAGTGAAATTGGGATGAAAAAACCCCAAAGGTTTAGCAGTTACTTTAAGAGTATATTGGATCTCTTCGATGCTTAGATTGGGATTGGCATTAAGCATTAGGGCAATAGTTCCCACTACGTGGGGAACGGCAGCTGACGTACCCGAAAGAGTTCTATATTTCTCATCAAGGGTAGACGAATAGATAGCAACACCTGGTGCAGATATATCAGGAAAGATACTCAGGTCACAATTGCCTGGGCCGCGGCTGCTGAAAAAAGCGATGTTGTCTAAAAAATCAGTAGCACCCACAGCTATGGTTTCTGGATAATTGCCGGGACTTTCCCCGCTAAAAAACCGGGGTCCAGAATTACCGGCAGAAAAGACTGGGATGATTCCTCCCATTCTCCATGCGTTAATGTCATCCTGGAAATCAGGCAGACACCAGGGGAAGGTGTCAAAGAGTTTAAACCCCCAGGAGCAATTAACAACATCAGGGGCATCATCAGTTTCAGGGTCATCATCTGGATCCATAAACCACTGGAAAATCTCATGAACCTCCCTGCTTGAGGCTTCCTCACCTGCATCGTTCCAGATCCTGGCAGCAATCCACTTTGCCTCGGGAGCAACTCCAATGTATTTCCCACTACTGTTTCCTCCCATTATAATTCCAGCAACGTGGGTACCGTGTCCCGAAAACGAACCGGCAGCGTCCACAGGAACAGTATGTTCCTCATGTGGATCATACCAACTGTTGTCACCACCTCTGAATTTTTCCGCCAGATCGGGGTGAGTAACATCAACGCCGGTATCGAAAATACCTACCACCACACCGCTTCCACTGTATCCCATGTTCCATACCTCAGGTGCCCTAACCCTTTCGATATTCCAGGTGTAAGGAGAGTCAGATTGAACGGGTGTGCTTGTAAATGAAACAGGAGGGGAGATGGGAAAATCCTCAGTTATTATCTCAACGTCATTCCTTGAAGATAGCTTCTTAATTATTTCTGGGGTGGCTTTAAGAGAGAAACCGTTGAAGATCCAGAAAGAGGTGTGGTCTAGAACATTGCCAGAAGCTTTTTCTTTTTCCAAGAAACCAATGAGGTTCTTCTGCCTGTTTATAGACGTTGCCTTTAAAGCTCTAATTACCTTACTTGATCGTAAAGTCTTGTTCTTCTCTGTCATATCATGGGTCAAAGTCTTCAGATTCGCTTGATCTGCCATGCGTACGATTACTGCAATGTGTTCTTTGTGATGGGTGTACTGTAATTTCTCTGACAACCCTGGAGAAAGTTCACCCGCGTATGCGGGGAACGTAATGTGCATAAAAAAGATGCCAAAAGCCATCCATCTTGATTTTATTTTTTTCATTGATTATTTAAGATTTGGGTTGGATTTAAAGGTTGCGAAGTTCACCCTGTTAGAGATGTTATCTTTAAGAGGTTTGAATATAAACAGAAAAGTTCTTTCTAACAGAGCTCGTTTCGGGATTCGTTGAAATAGTTAAGGCTGGCATCAACTCCTAATAGGATACCGCGGCATAAGCGTCAACCAGACCGTACCCATACCTTTCATCCCACCCCGGATTACCCAAATCTTCTGCCGTGTCCTGTAGGACTTGCCTGATTTCATCGGGTCCATACTCGGGATGAAGTGATTTTATAAGAGCGGCTACTCCCGCTACATGAGGAGAGGCCATGGATGTGCCGGTGAAGTACCAGTAATCCCAGCCAATACCGAGGAACCGGAATGTTTCCTGATAAATACCGTCACCATTGCCATCACCATTTTGATCCACGTTTAGATCTCCGCCAGGAGCAACCAGGTCAAGGGCCTCACCATAATTGGAATAGTCAGTTTTTTCCTTGTCATACCGTATGGCACCCACGGCAATGCAGTTTTCAAAGGCGGCAGGATAGTCGACTTCATCGGTACCATCATTTCCCGAGGCAGCTACCACCGTTACCCCCTTTCCGTATGCATAGTCAACAGCATCCTCGAGTGCTTGTGAGGGCCCCCCCCCACCGATGCTTAAATTTATAATATCGGCACCGTTATCTGCTGCCCATCTAATGCCGCGGATAATCCAACTGTCCAGTCCAAAACCGAGGAAGGACATGACTTTAACCGGAAGAATCTTTGCATTGTAAGCGATTCCGGCAACACCTTCTGTATTATTGGTCTCCTGTCCGATGGTGCCTGCTACATGGGTTCCATGGCCATTAAAGTCAATTCCACCGGGGAGTCTTAAAATGGCGTTATGTCCTGGAAGGATTCTGTTCTCAGAGAACCGGCCAAAGCTGTCAAATCCAAAGGGGTTCACTCCGGAATCGACAACGGCAACGGTAACACCGCTTCCTGTGCTGAGGTCCCAGGCATCAGGAAGGTTAATCAAAGGGAAATTCCATTGAAGGTGGTAAAATTCATCATTGGGTATAGAGTTAAATGACCGGTAGTAGTTTGGCTCAGCATATTCAACCTCAGATCTTTTTAGATATGATCTGGCCATCTCCTTTTCCCTGCCTGTGACTACCGTAATGATTTGGTACCATCCCTTAAAACCCTCTCTTACCTCAGAGATTCCCAGCTGACTATGAATAGATGAAGCAGCTTTCTGAGAAACCCCATCTTTAAATTTAATCAGGAGTTCTCCAGGGAAGTAAGGATGATGGGAATTTGCTATAGCACTTTGCATATCGTTTGAATTGGCGATTACATACCTGGTGCTGAAAAGTAGACCTATAATGAGAATCAGAGTATATGAGCTTTTTTTCATCTTATTGTCCTTTTGAAAAACTGTTTACCCTGTCCTTTGCCATGATTTATAAGCGCAAGTGATGGGTGCGGAATTAATCCCTTTCTCGAATGCATAGAATGTTTAACATATTATACTCTTTGCTGCAAATCCTTAACAACTTCCAACTGACAACAATCGACTAACACTATTAGAATTTGTACCCCAGAGAGAAAAATACTCCTCTTCCTGCACCATCAATGACACTGTATCTACCCCGAGTGTGATAATCTGTAT
>CBDTTR010000045.1:0-10917 GCA_965363405.1 uncultured bacterium
TCTTTTTCATGACCCCATACGAACAGGGGTGGCATAAGGTTAAGATCATGAAGTAGAAAGCTGATTTGAATATATGGGCATAACAAAGGAGAAGAAAGAGTAAGTTTTTAAAATATAATAGGAGATAGCATGCAGAAATTGTTACTGTTTGATGTAAGTAAGTGTACGGGATGCAGAACATGTGAATTAGCATGTTCACTGATTCAAACGGGCTCATGTAATCCTGCCAGTTCAAGAAGGAGAACAATACATTTTAATGAAGATATCCTAGACGTGTCGATGCAATGTCAGCAGTGTGATGACCCTGCCTGTATGAATATATGCCCAGCAGATGCGATTTATGTGGATGATTCAACTGGTGCAATAATAATTAATTATGATAAGTGCATAGGATGTAAGATGTGTAGCATTGCCTGTCCTTTTGGAGCAATTTCGGTAGACCCTCTGACTATGAGAGTAGTAAAGTGTGATTTGTGTTCAGGGGACCCCGCATGTGTAAAATTTTGCCTTACTGGTGCTATTGAATATGTCACTGCACATGCCTATGATTTGAAGAGGCAGAGAGAGAGGATTACGCAAATTAAGAGGATTTCAAGAGGGGGTGCGTGATATGTACGGCAGCACAGGAAAAATATTGAGAATTGATCTAAGTAAAGGGAGTTATACAACTGAAGATACGAGCCCTTATTTTAAGAAATATTTAGGAGGCAGGGCTCTTAACCATATACTCCTATTCAGAGATATTGACGTAACCAGGGTTCCTCCTTTTGATCCTGAAAATGAAATCATTTTTGGTACAGGTCCGTTATGCGGAACCACATGGCCAAGCGCAGGAAGATTACAGGCAACATTTATTGCTCCCTTGCCTTATAGCGGGTGGGGAGATTCAAACATGGGAGGAGCAATAGGACCGGAGCTCAAGTTTGCTGGTTGGGATACAGTTGTCATTAAAGGTAAGGCTAACAAACCAACCTATATTTATATTGAAGATGAGCGGATAGAATTTAAATCAGCTAATGATTTATGGGGTAAGGGTATAGATGAGTGCAACATTGTATTAAACAAGAGGCATCTTGGATGTCAAATGTTACTTATTGGCCCTGCAGGTGAAAACATAGTGAGATTCGCAAGCATAAGAACACAACGGTCGAACAGTCTGGGAAGATGTGGGGGTGGAGCAGTCATGGGTTCGAAAAATATGAAGGGATTAGTGGTAAAAGGCAGCAAAGGTGTTAAGATTTTTGATCCCGAAAATTTCCTTGACTTATCGTTGAAGTGCCAGATGGATCTTGTAGATCAGAATTTCGGACCATTGCACAGTCAGAGCAATGCTATAATGTCAAAATACGGAACACCGGGATTTACCAAACTTATTGGACGAACCGGGATGACACCTTTAAAAAACTGGAACCAATGTGGTATCTGGTCAGGTGATGTTGAGCTAACTGAAATGTTTGGAGATAAATGGTGGGAAAGACAGGATGCCTGCTACAGTTGTCCCATACATTGTCTTGGTGCATACCAAACAGAGGATACTAAATCTCCTTTTTCAAGTGGGGGGCCCGGTTATGATTCAGTTGTGGCTTTAGGACGCAATTGTTTGGAGCCAAGGGCTAAAATTATATTAAAACTAAATGCTATGTGTAATGATTTAGGGATTGACCAGGTGGAATTAGGTAACTCGTTCTCTACTATGATGGAATGGTATGAAAAGGGGATTATAGATGAGAAATTTACCGATGGTGTTCCAATGAAATGGGGCAATGGTGAAGGAATGATTGAACTAGCTACGAAAATTGCCTCAAGGAAAGGTTGTGGAAACAAGTTGGCTGAAGGTCCATATCGGTTAGGTAAAGAGCTCGGCAAAGAAGCGCTGAAATGCGTGTACCATCAGAAGGGAATGTGTTCAACAGGATTTGAGAATCGTTCTGCTATTGGTTCCATGCTTTCATCTGCCCTCTCACCGAGAGGTTCACATCATTTATCAGGATTGCCTACAACGGAGTTGCTCAATAGTCCATCTGTAGCTGCACGTTTAACCGGATTCAAAGAGGCTGGAGATATACGTTCATACCATCCGGAGGCAAAGGCCAGGCTGGTTCAGTTTTATGAAAACCTTTTTGAACTGCCTGACTCAATGGGTATTTGCAAGTATCCCTTCGGTCACTTTGGTTTTTGGCACGATCGCCCCAAGGATATTGAGAAGATGTGGAATTATCTCACCAAAGCACTATATTATGCTACTGGTGAAAAATTTACAAAAAATGAACTGATGGAAATTGGTGAAAGAGCATACCAGATTGAGAGAGCGGTCATCGTATTGAGGGGGATAAGACGGAAAGACGACATGCCCAACTGGAAATGTCTTAATGAGGAATGCCCCGGTGAACATCCATTAGGTCCAGTACCATTACCACCGATTGACCAGAAGAAATATGAAAAGATTCTCGATCGCTATTATAAACTGAGAGGATGGACAAATGAGGGTATCCCTACGAGAAAGAGACTCAGAGAACTTGATTTGAAAGATGTTGCAGATGTGCTGGAAAAGCGAGTTTTAAAATCTGCTAAACGAAAAAAATAACGAAATTTCAAAATTTAGGTATTAAGGAATTGAGGGATGTAAGTATTATTTGTTTTAGAAGTTTTGAACATTAGTAATTTGAATTTTGTAATTGTTTCGGATTTCGATATTAGAATTTCGGATTTATTTATCAAACGGAGTGTCCTTTTAAATTATCTTTGCCCCCTGTGGTGAATATGGAGGAAAACAATGAGTGGAACACTAGAAAAGGTTATTAATAAACACGAAGGTAAGCCAGGGGCTATCATTTCAGTATTAGAAGATATCCAGGAGACACAAGGATATTTGCCGAAAGAAATTCTGGAACAGGTAAGTGAAAAAATGAACGTACCTTTGTCTCAATTGTTTAGCATGGCTACTTTCTATTCAGCTTTTTCTCTCAAACCAAGGGGGAAACACACCCTATATGTATGTTTAGGAACAGCATGTCACGTAAGGGGTGGTGCCAGAATAATTAAGGGGGTGTCCAAGCAGCTGGGCATTAAGCCAGGTGATACCACTGAAGATAAAAATTTTACTCTTGAAACACTTCGTTGCATTGGCTGCTGCAGCTTAGCACCTGTGATCAAAGTGGGTAATGACGATGTATATGGTTACAATACTGTTGATAAGATAAAGGGTATCGTAGATAAATATAAGGAGGAAGGATGAGGGTTACAAGCATTTCGGGTTTGAAAAAAATAAAAAACAGAGGTCTAAAAAGTCTCTTCCCTTCTAAAATAAGGCTTTCTGTTGGTTTAGGAAGCTGTGGCATAGCAGCAGGAGCTGAAAGTGTCTATAATACATTAAAAAAAGAGGCCGCAAAAAGAAAGTTAGATATTTTAATTACCAGAACAGGATGTTTGGGTTTTTGTGGAGAAGAGCCTTTAATAAATTTAATGAAACCACGCTCTCCTCTTGTGGTATATCACCGCTTCAATGAAGAAGACGCAAAGGAAATCATCACTCAGTTAGCTGACAAAAAAATCTATGAGAAGAAAGTTTTTTGCAAGATCGAAGAGATGGAAAATTATATTGAGCCCAAGGGAATTAAGTTTGGGAAGGGCATTAAAGATATTCCTAACTTTTATGAAATCCCCTTTTATAAAAAGCAAAAGAAGATTGTCCTTAGGGAAAGTGGATTAATAGATCCAGAAAGTATTGATGAATACATTGCTGTTGGAGGTTATTCTACTGTACTAAAGGTACTCAGTAGTGTATCCCCTGACAGTATACTGAAAGTTATTGGTGATTCTGGACTAAGGGGTCGTGGAGGTGCTGGATTCCCCACAGCGATAAAGTGGGGAATCGCCCGTAAGACGAAAAGTGATAAAAAATACATCATATGTAATGCCGATGAGGGAGACCCCGGTGCCTATATGAACAGGAACGAAATGGAAAGTGATCCCCATATGTTAATAGAAGGAATGATTATTGGTGCCTTTGCTATTGGTGCAGAAGAGGGAATTATCTACATACGAACTGAATATCCTTTAGCCATAGAAAGGTTGAAAATAGCATTGGAGCAAGCACGATCCTATGGCTTGTTAGGAAAAAATATCTGCAATTCCGGATTTACATTCGATATCCATATAGTGTGCGGAGCTGGTGCATTCGTATGTGGTGAGGAAACTGCACTCATCGCTTCTATTGAAGGATACTCAGGACGTCCCCGTCCCCGTCCACCATTTCCTGCTGTGAGTGGCCTTAATGGAAAGCCGACGATTATCAACAATGTGGAAACCTGGTGTAATGTACCGGTGATACTTGCAAAAGGAGCCAAGTGGTTTAGAACCACTGGAACCGAAGAGTGCAAAGGTACCAAGGTATTTTCACTGGTTGGCAAGATAAACAGAGTCGGGTTGGTAGAGGTACCAATGGGAATTACCCTGAAGGAAATTATCTATGAAATGGGGGGAGGGGGCATAAAGGGTAAAAAGATCAAGGCAGTGCAGACAGGTGGACCTTCAGGTGGATGCATACCAGCAAAACTCTTTAATAGCCAGGTAGATTATGATAACCTCAAAAAAATCGGCTCAATCATGGGTTCGGGTGGTATGGTGGTAATGGATGAGGATTCCTGCATGGTGGATATTACAAAATATTTCCTTTCTTTTACCCAGGAAGAATCATGTGGAAAATGTATCCCCTGTCGAAGGGGTCTTGAGCAGATGCTTGGAATTTTGGAGGAAATTACTAAGGGTAATGGTGAAATGAGGCACCTCGATGAATTGGAAGAATTAGCCAAGGTAGTAAATGTAGCCTCATTGTGTGGATTAGGTCAAACGGCACCGAATCCCGTCATAACTGCCCTTCGATACTTTAGGGAAGAGTATGAAGAACATATTATTCAAAAAAGGTGTCGCGCGGGCGTATGTGACTCGCTTTTTCTTGCTCCCTGCGAAAATAAATGCCCTTTGCACATGAATGCCCCAGCATATATTCAACTGCTCAAAGAAAATAGAATTGCAGAGGCATACCAAATGATATTAGAGGATAACCCTTTACCTGCAGTATGCGGGAGAGTATGCCACCATCCCTGTGAAGGGAAATGTAGAAGAGGCGAGGTTGATGAACCTGTTGCTATTAGAGAGATAAGGCGTTTTATTGCAGATTATTGTTATGAAAATAAAAATAATGTTCGTATGAAACCAAAAACAATCTTACCAAAAACTGGAAAGAAGATTGCGATTATTGGTGCAGGGCCCGCAGGTCTTACCGCTGCATATTACCTGGTAAGATTAGGCCATAATGTCACTGTATATGAAGCCTTACCCGAAGCAGGTGGTATGTTAAGATATGGAATTCCCGAATTCAGACTCCCCAAAGCGCTTTTAAATCGAGAAGTTGAAACTATTAAAGAACTGGGTGTAGATTTTGTATTCAATAAAAAGATTGGAAAGGATGTATTCCTTAAAGATATGGCAAAAAGATACAATGCAATCTTTGTTGCTACCGGAGCACATGAGGATATCGCGCTTGGGATTCCCGGAGAAAAACTAAGTGGTGTCTATCTCGGTATGAGATTCTTAAGAGAAGTAAATATGGGAAAACCTGTGAAGGTTGGGGAAGAAGCAGTGGTGATAGGTGGAGGTAATGTTGCAATAGATTGTGCTCGTGTAATGATTCGCCTGGGAGCAAAGGTAACAATCCTTTATAGAAGAATAAAGGAGGAAATGCCTGCTCTTGAAGAGGAGGTTCATGAAGCTGAAATGGAGGGAATAAACTTTATATTTCTGGGATCTCCCAATAAACTGATAGGCAATAATGGTAAGGTGAGCGGAATCGAGGTAATGAAAATGAAATTGGGAGAGTATGACCTCGAAGGCAGAATAAGACCAGAGCCCACAGGAAAGACCTATCGGTTAAAGTGCGATACGGTGGTTACTGCAATTGGTGGAAGGTCGGAGACAGGTTTCCTGAAAAAGGCTGGGATTAAGTTATCAGAGAATAAAGCAGTTGAAGTCGATAAGTACTCTCTTCAAACATCAGTACCAAAGATATATGCAGGGGGAGACTTGGTAACAGGTCCCTATACAGTATCAGATGCAATGGGATACGGAAAGAATTTCGCAAGGATTATTGATACCAATTTGATGGGAGCAAACAGATTTGATCAATTAAAGAAAGCTTTTAAATATTCAATGGAGGTTTCAGTAGAGCCCCAGGGTGGGGAAAGAAACCAAACTTCATGTGCTACCTTTAAAAAATATGAAGGCAATTTTGAAGAGGTGACCTCTTCCTACACAAAAGAGCAGGCAGTGTCAGAGGCGATAAGATGTCTCAGGTGTGATGTAAAAGAAGAGGAGGAAGAGGAAGAAGCTGCATTATAAATGGAGATTTAAAGTAACAAAGGAGCAAACAAAATGGTAGTTATTTCAATAAATGGAAAGAAATATAAAGCGCAGGAAGGAGAGAACGTTCTTAAAGTTGCCATAAGGGAAGGTATTGATATACCCTATTTATGTTATCAAGAGACCCTTTCTCCCTACGGAGCATGTCGGCTTTGTATGGTCGAGGTCATAAGTGGGGGAAAACCGGGACTTACCACTTCCTGTACCTTACCTGTTGCAGAGGGACTTACCGTAGAGACAGAATCAGTAGAAGTCGTGCAGGTGAGAAAGGTGCTTCTTGAACTATACCTTTCTGAGGCCCCGGGTTCCCAGAAAATTCGGGAGTTGGCAAATAAATACGGTGTGGATCGTTCAAGGTTTACACACATTGATGTTACCGCAAAAGGGGACAGGTGTGTTCTATGTGGTCTTTGCGTCAGGGTGTGTGATGAGATTTTAGGTATCGGTGCAATAAACTATGCTGGTCGAGGAACCAATACCAGTATTAATACCCCCTGGTATGATATTTCTAGTGCCTGTATAGGTTGCGGCGCCTGTGAGTATGTATGTCCTGCAGATGCAATAGATATTTTTGACCAGGATGATGAGAGAATAATGGAGACCTGGAATAAAACCACCCTAAAGCTTAAGGAATGTGAGGAATCTATGAAGCACTTTGCTACTGAACGGGTGATAGAGCTTGTGCGAAGCAAAAACATCAATTTTCTCAAAGAACTGGAAGGTCTTAGTCCTGATGCTAAAATGAGAAAGGCAGCCGCCGAATTTCTCATCAAACCCAAACGAAATTCACAATAGTACCCACTCTTTGAGGAAAGGAGGATGATTTGCTATGAAAGAATGGAGGTGTACGACTTGTGGTTATATTTATAAAGGAGATAGCCCGCCGGATCTGTGCCCTGTTTGTAAGATGCATAAATCGATGAAACCAGGAGTACTTTTTGTCGAAGTTAAAAGATAACAGAGTAATTCACCATTATTGGGAAGGCTAAAATAAGAAGGATCGAATCTCTCAAAAAAACATTTAAGGTCACAAATCTTCTTTATTTGTGTGAAAGTTCTTCTCGTTTTCCCTCCTATTTCTGATCCACTAGGTCCCCATCTAGCGCCTGCATGTCTCTAACAGCCTCTTTCCGGAAAGAAGGTCATGAAATTGAACTCTGGGACATGAATATTTACTCCCCACTTTTGACAATTTTACCTAAGTGAAGGGGGTGATGGTGCGACTTGATCAACTTACGGAAAATACGGGCAATGAAGAAGTAAATAAAAAACAAAAAGTATAGAAGGAGGAAAAGGAATGATGGCAGGAAAACTTATAAAAAAAGGTGTCATAACAGTTCTCATGGTGATGATCGCACTATTACAGATTGCAGGCACAGTATGTGCCCAGGACGAGATAACCAACCAGACGATTCTTATAGAAAAGTCAATCAGTACCCTCCAGAGCTTCGTAGTCGATAAGAATATGGAATGGTTCCGGGAACACATTAAAGGTTCCTATGGTATAATCATCATACCCCAGTTGCTAAAGGGGGGCTTTATCTTTGGGGGTGCAGGCGGAAGAGCTGTTTTGCTCGGTCGTGATGAGCTCACCGGTGAGTGGTCACAACCTGTATTTCTAACCTCAATTGGAGTAAGTTTTGGATTGCAAATAGGTGGCAAAACATCTGAAGTAATCGTATTAGTAAGGACGTTGAAAGGGATGGAAGAATTCTACACGTCATCTGTCAATCTTGGAGCTGAAGCGTCAATAGCTGTTGGCCCAATAGGTGCAACAGGTGAAGCTGCAACAGCTCCTAGCTTGAAAGCAGATTACCTTAGCTTTGCAAAGTCCAAAGGTGCTTTCGCAGGTCTTTCGCTGAATGGTTCTAACATGCGTATAAATGATAAGTGGAATAGCGAATACTATGGCAGAGAAGTAAGGCCGGTAGAAATTATTGTAACCCATGAGGTCACTAACCCCAAGTCAGATAAGCTCATTAACGCAGTGATAAGAGCTCAAAAAATCAAATAACAGTTAGCATAATTCATTGCACTATAAGCATTAGGGAATCTGAAGAATGACAAAAGAAACCAATCAGTTAAAGTTAAGGGATTTTTTTAGTCTTCTAATATTTCTATGCTAGCCTTCTGTTTGAGCTCATCGATATACTCCTGATAAATCTTTTGAGCCTGTTCAGTCTTTGCCACTTTTCCTACTTGCTCTTTGATCTCCTCGAATGGGGGAATAAACCCTTGAGGTCTACGCTCGTATAGTTTAATCAGATGAACACCTTCTCGACTTTCAACCGGCTGACTAACCTCATTTTCTTTAAGTTTAAAGGCAACGATTTCCAGTGGAGGATACAACTGCCCCCTGCTATAATAACCAAGATCACCACCTTTTTTGCTGGAAGAACACTTGGAGTGTTTTTTAGCAAGCTCTCGGAAATCTTCTTTGTTGCTTCGTAAGTTACGTAACTTATCCTTTGCTTTTCCCCACTCTTTAGTATCAGCATCTTCTGGTATTTTTAGTAATATGTGCCCAATTTTGACCGATTCTGGTTGTGTAAATAACTGATGATTACTTTGGTAGAAAGTATTAATTTCATCACCTGAAAGTTGTTTTTTTCTCTCTTCATATTTTTTTGCAGCTATCTTATTAACCAGGATGTCATATGCCAATCTATCCTTGTAAGCTTCTTTCGTTTGACCATCTTTTAAGATATCATCAAGGAATGCCTGGCGAGAAGGATACCGTTTCTCCATATCTCCCATTATCTTCTCAATTTCTGCTGCGGCCACTTCAATCTTTTTTTTAATCGCTTCTTGATGAAGTAGCTCCCTCTCAACCATTTTTTGCAACATAAATTTCCTTACATGATGCATTTGATCCTGTCCCAGGGATTTTATATTAATTCCCTGATCTTTTAGGGTTTCATTGTATTCTTTAACAGCAGAATCTAATTGTGTTTCGAACAGCTGTTTATTATTAACTTTTGCTACCGTTATACCTTTGGATTTTTTTAGAGCCATTTTTTTGTCCTTATAATTTGATTGTTGTAAATTTTGCAATTTGATATTACTAACACACTTTGAAAAAAATTACAAAATAATAGGATTTTTTCTTGACATAGATAAAAGATTGTTTTATATATTAATCACTCTCCGAACTATACTTTCTAAGGCCATTGGTTATGAAAGATAGTCGATAAGGTAGCATCCGAAAGGATACTGCCTCCCGTTTGGAAAGGGGAGAAAGATTGGTTGCAACAAAACCAGCACTTTCCAAACGATCGTGCTGGTTTTTATTTTTGTAGCTTTTATTCACCGCAGAGATCGCTGAGTGCGCAGACAAGTATATGTACGAATACAATATGAATAGTTACATAATATACTGTCAGCAGAATATTGCTATTTGATGTATTACATTAATATTATTATGTAACATACTAATGTAGAAACATAAATAAGGAAGGTGCAGCTATGGTATCAGCGTTAAAAAGAGTTCTTCTAACGGGTTTAATTATATTAATCATCTTTCCAAATCCCTGTTTAGCAACGGAACGGATAAGAGTAGCAACCACAACCAGTACTGATAATTCAGGTTTGCTTGAAGTTATCATACCACCTTTTGAGAAAATGTTTAATATCAAAGTTGATGTCATAGCTGTTGGCACAGGAAAAGCGATAAAACTGGGTGAAAGCGGTGATGTAGATGCAATTTTGGTCCATGCTCCTAAAGCTGAAGAAATCTTCGTATCAGAAGGTTATGGAATAAATAGAAGAAAGGTTATGCATAATGATTTCATTATTCTTGGACCCGCGAGCGATCCTGCAGGGATAAAAGGGATCACTAGTGCCTCTCAAGCACTAAAGCAAATTTCTAAAACAAATTCAGCTTTTATATCACGGGGAGATGATTCTGGAACTCACAAGAAGGAACAGGAGATTTGGGATAAGGCTAACATTTTACCTAAAGGTACATGGTATTTAGAAGCTGGCCAGGGTATGGGAACAGTGTTACAGATGGCACATGAGAAGATGGCTTATACCCTGTCTGATAGAGGAACCTACCTTGCGTATAGATCAAAAATTGATTCTGTTATTATTTCTGAAGGAGATCCCGTTCTTTATAATCCTTATGGTGTTATTGCAGTTAACCCGGCAAAACACCCAAACACAAATTATATTCGAGCAATGGCTTTTATCGGCTGGTTAACCTCACAAGAGTGTCAAAAGATGATAGCTGAATTCAAAAAAGGAGGTGAAGTGCTTTTTCATCCAGATGCAATACCAATAAAATAAGTATTTAAAAAAGACGTATTCGTAAAAAGTCTAATTTTCTCCTTATTTGTCATTCCTGCGAAAGCAGGAATCCAGTAATTTCAGGTTGTTATGGACTCCCGCTTTCGCGGGATTGACTCAGTTTTTGACTTTTTACGAGAATCAAAAAAACAGAGCTAAAAATAATAGCAAGATTATCTCCGAGTCATTTCTTCTAAAAACAATTGTTTATGA
>CBDTTR010000046.1:0-10724 GCA_965363405.1 uncultured bacterium
AAATGGCATTGAAGACAGAAAACCTGATAATAAAGAATAAAATGTAGATGAAAAAAATGAAACGCGGAAAGGTGTATTTTATAGGAGCGGGACCGGGAGACCCGGAGCTTTTAACTCTAAAGGCAAAACGCATTATAGGGGAAGCAGATGTCATTATCTATGCCGGCTCCCTGGTCAATCCCAAGATACTAATCCATAAGAAAAGCGAAGCCATTTCCTATGATAGCGCTTCCATGGATCTGAAAGAGATAATGACAATTATCTCAGGAGAGATAAAAAGAGGTAGAACAGTTGCCCGCATTCATTCAGGTGATCCTGCAATCTATGGAGCCATTCAGGAACAAATTGCGCTACTGGAAAAGAAAGGTATTTCCTATGAAATTATCCCGGGTGTGAGCTCAGTTTTTGCTGCCGCTGCGGCCCTAAAGAAAGAGCTTACTGTACCGGAGCTTTCACAGACAATTATCTTGACCCGTATCAGCGGACGTACCAAAGTACCTGAACGAGAGTCCATAGTTAAGCTTGCACAACCACAGGCTACCATGGCCATTTTCTTGAGTATTACAAGGATAGAGAAGGTTGTTGCTGAGCTCCTGACTTCCTATCCACCAGATACTCCTGTTGCTGTGGTCTATAAAGCCAGTTGGCCTGATGAGAAGATTATTAAAGGGACACTTGTTACTATCGTTAAGAAAGTTCATAAGTCAGCTATTAAGAGGCAGGCGATTATACTGGTAGGGAAGGCATTGGATGACGGTATCATAAAAACCAGATCGAAACTCTATGATGAGGGATTTACCCATGGCTTCAGAATAGATCAAAGAAAAAAGAAAGAAAAACTTGCTATTGTCGCCCTCACGAAAAGCGGTGCGAAGCTTGGTACACAACTTAAAAAAAAGTTCCCACATGCTCACTTATATGTACCAGAGAAACTGGTTATCAAAGGAGAAAGGGTAAAGAGCTTTTCTCAAGATCTTGGAATGCTGTTTGGTGAACTGGTTAACAATTACAGCGGATTTATCTGTATTATGGCTACGGGGATTGTGGTAAGGACAATGAAATCTTACCTTTTACATAAGAGCATTGATCCTGCAGTAGTTGTGGTAGATGAAAAAGGCAGATTTGCCATAAGCCTTATCTCGGGGCATCTGGGAGGAGCAAACGAGTTGGCCAGACAGGTTGCTTCTGTAACTGGTGGTGAGCCTGTCGTAACTACAGCGACTGACGTTCATGAAACATTTGCTCTGGACATGTTGGCAAAGCAACTTAACTGTAAAATAGTAGATTTTAATAGGATTAAACAGTGCAACTATGCAGTCTTAAATGGAGAAAAGGTTGGCATCTATCCAGATATTCTTAAACCATATGTCCCTCTTGGGAGAAAAGGTAATATCAGGTTTTATAAATCAATAAAAAACTTGCTTAAGTCTGATTGTCTTTTTAAGGTCGTCATCAGTAATAGAGTGGTTGAAAAAGATGTCTCAAACCAGGAAGTTAAGGGGACTGTTATTGCCCTTCATCCGGAGAATCTGGTTGTGGGGATTGGCTGTAATAAACACACAACAAGTACTGAGATTGAAAAGACAGTAAAAAGGTTTTTTAATGAGTGGGGACTTTCCTTTCAATCCATCAAAAGAATAGCAACGGTTGATAAAAAGTCAGATGAGAAGGGGCTTATTTCATTTGTTCACAAACACAACTTTGAGATTGAATTCTTCTCAGCACAAAAACTAAATAAGGTTAATTGTCCAACTCCTCCGTCCAGGAGTGTTCTTAAGGCAATAGGAAGCAAGGGAGTGTGTGAACCTGCTGCTTTGCTGGGTGCAGGAGTTAAAACCCTTTTGTATCCCAAGAGAAAAACAGCAAATGTAACGGTGGCTGTAGCTGAGATTCCGCTTGAACGATATTTAAAACAAAATGACGAAAAAGTAGATTAACCACGAAGAACTCGAAGAAACTAAAAACTAAGGATTTGTTATGCAGAGAAAGAAAGGCACCTTATTCCTGGTTGGTATAGGTCCAGGGGACCACAAAGACATGACGGCTCAATGTGTTGCCGTGCTTAGAAACTGTGATGTGGTGGTTGGATACAAAAGGTATGTTGAGCTGGTGAAACCATTCATAGACGAAAAAGACACAATTTCATCAGGCATGTCACAAGAAATGGAACGGTGTAATCGGGCAATTGCGGAAACCAGGAAAGGGAAAAACGTGGCGCTTATATCAAGCGGAGACACGGGTGTTTACGGAATGGCAGGATTGGCTCTTGAGATTATTGACAGGAAAAAGCTCTGGAACAGGTTTGAGGTTGAGATTGTTCCCGGGATTCCTGTTATCCATGTTGCAGCAGCCAGGTTAGGTGCTCCTTTAATGAACGACTATGCAGTTCTTTCCTTAAGTGACCTCTTAACTCCCTGGGAGACTATCGTAAAGAGGCTCACCCATTCAGCCCAGGCAGATTTTGTCATCTGCCTTTACAATCCAAAAAGTAAGAAAAGAACCAGACAGATTAAAGAAGCAAAATCTATGCTGCTTCAGTACAGGAAACCAGACACTCCTGTTTGTCTGGCACGAAATGTAGGCAGGAAAGGTGAGTCCATTACCATAACTACTCTGAATAAAATGCTCCGCTATAAGATTGATATGGTAACCATCATCATCATCGGCAACAGCACTACAGTAGTTCGAAACAACATGATGATTACTCCAAGAGGATATGTTATCTAAGGAATTCTCCGTATCTTTTAACCTGCGCCCCATTGCTGAGCTGTACAAAACTGCCTATGGGAAATATGATGAGATCATACTCAATGTTTATGAATACAGGTCTAATAATAAGATGAGCGCTAGTTATTTCCCCGATTAGGACAATTACTTTAGAAATGAGGTGACTTGTTTCCAAAACAACTTGACAGTTTTGGAAATAAAACTTTAACGTTATTTATACGGAGGTAGAAAAATGAATAGAATACATTTGCATTCAACAATTCTTTTCTGCGTGCTTGCATGTCTGGTTGTTTTAACCGGTTGCATGGAGAGACCCGGCCCCCTTCAGCCGACGGTTAAAGCTGCAGATGATGCCAGCGACCTTTTTCAGGACCTTTGCCAATCCGGTGACTGGCCGGCTGAAGCAGAAAGTTTTCTCGATTATGTGCAAACACTTGACGAAGTAGAAGCAGCCCAGCTCAGTGATGACGCTGAGTATTTTACGGTTCTGTACCGCTCCGGTGTTTTCCATGTATTTTACTGTGAGCCGGAAGATGAGGCATTGGAGGAATCTGCTGCAACAGTTGAAACTGGTAAGACGGGACCCAGTCCTATCCATGCTTCAGGGTTCCCCAACCAAACATCGCCTGCGGCAAGCGCTGCATTCTTTCCAACTCCACGTGCAGTGGGGAGAGCTATCCGATCGTCCATCCAGCAGATTCTGCAGGCCTTTGCTGCTGCAGGTTATACTACATCAGGAACTCTGCAAGAACCAACACTTGAATGGTTTAGGAGCTGGGATCAGTATGGAATAATATATCTGTCAGGCCATGCCGGAGTGGATAACTATCCCGACTCCGACACACACCCTGAAGCCGGTCAGCCGTTTGAGTATATCTATACGACAACCCCGTACGGGACATCCGGTGTAGAAGGTAACCCCTACGAATCTGATCTGGCACCGGATGCACGCCGTATAGTATATAGTACTACCTCAGAATATCGAACCTTTGCAGTCACTCCCCGTTTTTTTAAATACCACTACCAAGCCGGCAATCCAGACAATCCGGCTGCTACTGCTCTTCCTAACAGTATAATCTACCTTGACACCTGTCACACCCTTGATAATACCACTGGTGCAAGCAGGTTAGCACCTACGCTTGTAGGTTGCGGGGCACAGATGGTCCTGGGGTGGGAGAACCGTGTAGAGCGCCGCAATGCAGCAGAGACCGCTGCTTTCTTCTTTGACCGTCTCTGCGGTTTGAGCCAGGTGGAGGCCGATGACCTTCATCCTCCTACTAGGCCATTTACCGTACAGCAGATCTACTCATATCTTTTTGATGAAGGACGCAACATGCAGTCGGTAGATGTCCGGCTGGTTTATTACCCCACGAGCACAGGTGACACCGCTGCCCGCCCGGTGATTAGCAGTGGATATTACTTGCCGGCGTTGCCGGCGGGTCCAGTGGCGCCAGGAGTGGATCCGAGCATTACCCTACTTGGCTACTTCGGACCTGATCGGGGTGAGGTGCTCTTTAACAACACACCACTTTCCCAGGTCCAGGTTCTTTTATGGGAAGAAGAAAGAATTGTTGCATATTTACCGAACGATAACACAACCGGAGATATTAAGGTACGCGTTAATAACCTTGAAAGCAATCCCATGCGCCTTTGGGGCTTCAGCGGCAGCATCTCTTGCCAAGTGAACGATGCGGGCAGGTATAGTGGTACCATCTCAGCCACTTTTGAAGGACGCGTTCTGTTGCAACTGATGAGAAGTGAAGTGGACGGAGATCCGGAAACAACACAGGGCCCCTTCGATAACTGCATGTATGCTTCCGAGAGGGGTCAACTGGGATGGGATATCAGCGGTGAGTGGACCGACAGCAGTGATAACCACCATAGTCTGCAGGCCCAGGGAAATGAGCCGATTTTACCCCAGTATTCAGAAAGTACCGGAACACCCGGCATGTTGTGCATGATTATATTTGACCTTGATCCAGATGTGGATGATGCAACCTACAAGATTCAACTGGTTGCCGGAGTTACTGGAACCGATACCGTCACCGAACCTGGAATGGCACCCCGGGATGAACCGTGGTTCAGTGGTTGCGCCACTCCACTTTCGGATACGAACCCTCTGCCTTCAAACTGGGTTATTCCAGCAGGAAACCAATCAGTGGGGCATTGCCAGATAAATTGGACTGAGATCAGCCCAGACTCAACGCCGCCGTTACCGACCGATCCCGATAATCCCTATCCCGGATAAATGGATTGATGAGCGAACACATCATGCTTCAGATAAGAGACAACCTAAAACGCGTAAGAGAGAAAATTGCTAAAGCTGCATCTAAGGTGGGAAGAAATCCTCAGGATGTCCAGCTAGTGGCCGTTTCTAAAACTGTTGATACAAAGAGAATAAAACAGGCTATCGAGGCGGGGGCAACCATTTTAGGAGAGAATTATATCCAGGAGGCGAGGAGGAAGATTGAAGAACTTGGCCAGGATGTAAGATGGGATTTTATAGGTCATCTCCAGAGTAATAAGGTGAAGCATGCAGTTGATTTATTTGAAATGATCCATTCGGTAGACCGCCTGTCCCTGGCACAGGAGATTAATAAGGCAGCAGAAAAGAAGAAGAAAAAGGTTAGGATTCTAGTCCAGGTCAATATCTCAGGAGAAGAGGCTAAATCGGGAATCGATCCAGGGGGTATCATCTCCCTTGTGAGAGAAATTGCTTTCCTGCCTAACCTTTCACTGGAAGGCTTAATGACCATGCCTCCTTACTTCGATGATCCGGAGGAGGCTCGTCCATATTTCGCATCACTGAGGGAATTAAGAGATAAAATCCTTAAGGAGAGCATAGGCGGGATTAGCCTCAAAGAGCTCTCCATGGGTATGTCTGGTGACTTTGAGGTTGCTATCGAGGAAGGGTCGACCCTGGTTCGAGTGGGTACTGCTATTTTTGGTGAAAGAATCTTGACGACTTCGTAAAAAATCCATCTGCCTTAAATACCTATAAATGGAGACTCCATTGTCTTTCCAAAATCCTGACCAAAACAAATCAAAAGAAATTCTCTTTTTCGACCTGGAAACACAACACTCTTTTCAGGAAGTGGGTGGCAGGGATCATCTGGGAAAACTTCTCGTCTCTGTTGCAGTCACCTACTCTTCAT
The DNA here is from genome assembly GCA_965363405.1 of uncultured bacterium. GTDB lineage: Bacteria > Desulfobacterota > WTBG01 > WTBG01 > WTBG01 > WTBG01. The sequence continues at coordinate 5,883 of CBDTTR010000046.1, forward strand.
TGACAAAGGAGTTTAAAAGCTATACCGAACCCCAAGTATTTCAGCTTATCGAAGACCTTTTCCAGGCTGATACCATTGTTGGTTTTAACCTCATTCAATTTGATTATCGAGTGCTAAAACCCTATACACCAAAGGACTTTTCTCAACTGAAGACAATAGACATGCTGCTTCATATCAAAAACAGACTCGGCTTTCGCGTGAGCCTCGATTCCCTGGCACAAGCTACTTTAGGAACGGGTAAAAGCGCTGACGGTCTTCAAGCAATTAGATGGTATAGAGAAGGGAAAATAGATGAACTGATAGCTTATTGTAAAGATGATGTTGAAATAACCTATAAGCTTTATGAATATGGAAAGCAAAATGGATTTGTCTACTTTAAAGACCGCTATTCGGGGGAGAAAAAGAAAATACTAATTAAGTGGTAATTCCTTTAAAAAACTCTGCTGTCCTATAAAAACACCACAATAGCTATCGCTACAAAAATTACTAATATCACCAATTGCATGATTAAGCCGTTATATGCAAAAGCCTTGGCAACCATCTCTTTCAACCACCATTTGAATAAGCAAAACAAAGAATCAGGTGGGCTTTTAACTTCCACGCAGATATGCTTTGCCGGTCGATTTAATGAAGGAGAGGACTCTGTTATTTGATTAGCGATATCCTTTACAAAGCTGCGTATCAAAAACTCTTCACTTGGTAAAAGAGAAAATTTGATGCCAACTCCGAAACCTTCACTTTTGCCAGCTTTTTCTATAGTATCTGCCAACCTGACTACCTTCCCTACAGCTTTAATATTTTTTACTTGAAAATCTGTAACAAGGTCAAAATTCAAATGAACTTTGGATCCCACCTTGAGCTTTTTCTCCGTTTCTATAAACATACCGCTTTTGCTGATATCATGAGCCTTGTCTAAATGCAAATTAGACCGGTCCACACCAAATTTAACCACATTTTTAAAAGGTACGCGTATATCTCTGCTTTGTTTACTGGATACCGATTTATCCATTAAATGCTCCATTTAGAACACAATCAGGTATAATTAAGAAAGCTACGTTTGTGAGTATATAGTAATCTTCATTTCTATATATCAATCGGATCAGTTCGTCGCACAAATAAAAAGCAATAAATATGCCAGGCTGCCTGTTGAGCTTTGCTCGGAATGAATAATAACCATCACATTTCTCCTTAAACCAGTTCTTCTCGACGAAATTGGGTTGATGAAGATTTGCTTTTATGTTAATCATTTATAGGTAGCTATAATGTTCAAGTGGATTTTTTGGGGAAGTTTCTTTATGTCAAAAATAGTCAGTGACTCATACAAACGGGTAAGAAGAGATTTTTTAAAGACTTCAGTCAGAACAGGATTCTTGCTTACCATCGGTTATCCACTAATTTCTATACCAAGCAATGCATGGGGATCTGTAAGCGAACTAAATGCAGCCGATCTGGCGGTGGTCACAGGTGACCCGGGAAAAGCAGTTCGTAAGGCTATTGATCTGCTGGGCGGCATCAAACAGTTTGTCAAAAAAGGGCAGAGGGTGGTTATTAAACCTAATATGTCTTTTGCTAAAACCCCAGAAGAAGCTTCCAACACCAACCCCCTGGTGGTAGCTACTGTGGCCAAAGCATGCATAGAGGCCGGCGCCCAAAATGTGCTGGTTTTGGATCATACCCTTCAGAAGGAAGAGCTCTGCCTGGATCGGTCCGGTATCAAAAAACATTGCCAGACTATTGAAAAAACACACGTGCTTGCTCTAAATGACAAGAAGTTTTATCAATCGGTTAGTGTACCTCAGGGCAAAGTGATTAAACACCTCGAAATCATGAAGGAGGTTATAAGGTGTGATGTGTTGATTAACCTGCCGACTGCTAAATCTCACAGCGCAACAGGAGTAAGTTTGGGGATGAAGGGTCTAATGGGTGTGATCTGGGATAGAGGATACTTTCATTCCAAAGTGGATTTAAACCAGGCGATTGCCGATTTAAGTTCTGTAGTCAAACCCTCATTGACTATCATAGATGCATCCAGAGCTTTAATTACTGGAGGACCTGCAGGACCAGGAAAAGTGCAAAAATTAAATACCATCATCGCTGGAGTTGATCCGGTGGCAGTTGATGCCTACGGAGTTAGTGTAGCAAGATGGTATAATAAAAAATTCGAGGCGGCAAATATAAAGCATATTGTAGCAGCTCATAAGATGGGTCTTGGAAATATCAATTTGGATAAGCTGCAAATTAAGAAGGAGAACGTGTGAGAAGAACAATTCAGCTTGTTTCCCTCTTTTTCTTCACCTATCTTTTCTTCCGTGCTAGCTACCCCCTGACGTCCTGGATACCTGTTGACTTTTTCCTAAGGGCAGATCCCCTGATTGCCTTATGTACTATACTCTCAACGAGAGAGGTTATTGTAAAAGTACTACCGGCGGTGATACTGGTGGTGCTCACCGTGTTATTTGGCAGGTTTTTTTGTGGCTATCTCTGTCCTTTGGGAACTTTATTGGATCTATTCCATAAACTCTTAGGTACCAGAAAACCGAGATTTGTAGTAGGATTGAGGGAATTAAAGTTTTATTTGCTTATCGGATTAATTGCTGCTTCAATTACGGGTGCAAATATAATTTACCTGTTTGACCCACTGATTATCCTTACCAGAACCTACACCATTTTACTCTACCCCTTATCCATTTTATTCACCAATCTTTCACTGGATTGGATACGTCCAGTAGCCGATCATCTGGGTTGGATTGAACTCGCTTACCTCCACTATTTTCAGCCTTTTTTTTATATGAGCCTCATTACAGGGGTAATTTTCTTATGTATTTTGACACTCAATCTCATCACCCCAAGATTCTGGTGCAGATACCTTTGCCCGCTGGGAGCTCTGCTGGGTTTTTTCTCACGCTTTGGTATTTTTAAAAGGGTGGTCAATAACAGCTGCACCTCCTGTATGAAGTGCAAAGAAATGTGTCCTGTGGGGGCAATCGATGATGATCCCCTAAAGGCAAAAGCAAGTGAGTGCCTGCAGTGCAGGACCTGCAGGCTTATCTGTCCAGAGGAAGCTATATCTTTTAAAGCAATCTATTCCCCTTTTCGTGAAGATGTGCGTACAGGAATCAGCATTACCCGTCGAGGATTTCTTTACTCACTCACAGGTGGATTGACATCAAGTTTTTTTCTCTTTAATGATCCCTTAAAGCGGGGTCGGAGAGATAACCTCATCCGTCCACCAGGCTCTATCCCCGAGGAGGAGTTTCTAAATACTTGCATAAGATGCTCAGAATGTATGAAGGTTTGTATTACCAACACTCTTCAGCCCAGTCTATTCGAGTCTGGCATTGAAGGCTTATGGACACCGAGAGCAGACTTAAGATTTGCAGCCTGTGAGCAAACGTGCAATCTCTGTGGAAGGGTTTGTCCTACTCAGTCCATTCGCGATCTTAATCTTGAGGAGAAGAAACATGCCAAGATAGGAACTGCTGTTATCCTCAAGGAAAAGTGTTTAGTCTGGGAACAGGATAAGGTATGTCTGATATGTGATGAGCAGTGCCCTTACAATGCCATTGTCTTTAAGATGGTGGAGGGTTTTCGAAGACCCTTTGTGATAGAAAATAAGTGTAATGGATGTGGATTCTGTGAGCATAAATGCCCGGTGGAAGGGGATGCAGCAATCGTCGTTAAACCATTAGGAGAAATGAGATTAAAGGAAGGCTCCTACCTTGAAGAAGCAAAGAGACTTGAACTCACACTTAGGGAAGATGAAGGTTATGACAAATTCCTTTTTGAAGATGAGAAGTGAAGGAGTATTGGCTAGGGTCTGAACAAAAGGCATCGTTCAGCCAAGAAATCCGAATATCTAAATTCGAAAAATTGCAACCGTGAAGTCCACGAAGAATCAATAGATTAAAAAATAAAATTAATAATCAAGTATCCAGCATCTAGTATCCAGTATCTTTTTGTTATGTGCTTACTTTGAATTTTTAAAAGACGAAAATGTCTTTGCGGAGTACACTAGTTAACCTCTTTGTCCTGATTCATGGTTAGGGTTGAACCTTCTACCCTCTCATCTTTTCCAATAAACTCCAGATTCCTTTCCTTTGTTAACACTGTGGGATAAATAATCCAATCTCCATTTACCGCCTGACATCCAACCGTGGTAGCTGTGTCCTGGGCAAAACCCAGACTAAAAACGTTTATGCCACCTGCTACCAAGCTTCCACACGTGGCATAAATCATCTTCGACACAAAATAGGGGGTGCTCACAAAAGCAGATGAAACCACCAGACCACTTTTTGCAGGCAGAGATTGTTCCTCAAATGTTTTCGCCTCACCTTGCAAGGGCAAGAAGACTATCAGGACAATTCCTACAAGCAAGTACAAAAGAGCTTTTCTCCATTTCATAATTTACTCCTTTTCAAAGATTACCCCATTCACTTAATTACATAACATATCCAAATCTTATCTCATTTTACATGGGAAAGCAAAATAAAAATACCCTGCTCCCAAATCCCTGGTTTTACATGCAGATGAATCCATCTCCAACTACCTGCTATATTTTGTGTATCTTCTTGCTGACACACAATATCTATTCCCCTATACTACCAGATGGAGTGCTGGTGGATGCGTGTATGGACGCCACTCAACTACTCCATTTCTCTTGAATTATATATAAAGGAAGCAGTTGCAGATTTGACATGAGGAGGTTCCTAAACGAGTTTCTGAGGAGTGTAATATGCTGGCCTTGGGTTTTTTTGTGAGTGAAAAAACAATGGTAGCTCAAGGGATGGATAATCCAAGCATCCTTTAAATTTTAAGAAATAAACATGAGCCAAGAGCAGACCC
>CBDTTR010000047.1:0-10710 GCA_965363405.1 uncultured bacterium
TTTTAAAATACCATCAAATTCCATCATCTTCCTTTCCTTTATTGTGTTTCAAATTTAAATAAGTAGCGTTTAGAAAATGTGATAATTCCTGTATGCCTCGCAGCCTAAAGGCTGCGGCTACCACAAATATGCATAATTATGACACGGTCCCACCCGGGGAGGGAAAATCCAGTTTTTTTACGAAGTCGTTATACTTTAACAATTTAATAAGTCAACTGCTGTAAATTCGCTACACTGAATATCTTCTTGTTGAGGCTCTGACCTATCTCAAAAATCTCAAACTGCCCCACACTTCCATGACGCCTCACCAGGTCTACTATGTGTTCTGCTACGAAGACCGTTGACACTCCCTCTGCTTCTTTTAGCTTATGTTCATTCCAAAACTCTTCCTGTGACTTCCAGAGCCTGCCCTGCCGGTCATACATCTCCTGAATGTTAAACTGCCAGTTTTCAGGATCAAGATACCAGACCCGCTTGCTGTAGATATAGTTTGGGTCTTTATTGACTGCTTCAACAACCCAGCACTTCACCCGCTCCCTCTGAACGCCATTCCAGAATCCCTGGCCTTCTATACGGGACAACTTCTCATAAGGTGTCTCCTGATGACGGGCACACAACACATCTTTTTGACCTACCAGCTTATAGGTATTCAGGTTGATATGGGTATACCAGCCATTGTTGTCATCATAGATAAGATCGGTACCGTCTATCATGTCACTCCGCTGTTTGGTGGTGTACCTGCGGATGCGGCGAAACATAGCGGTGTATATCCAGAGGTCGCAATCCCTGTCTGTGTCCTGGTATTTAACTTCTAAAATGGTGGTGTCGGCAAAATCAGGGGGGGCTGTATTCCTCTGAAAGAAGGTTCGGTGGATGTTTCGCTTATTCTTTTTAAGTTCAGGCGTGGGGGGTACATCGGTCCTTCCTGACCAGAACAGCATCCAGCGAAGCTGCCCGGCAGACCGCTCAAGCCCTGACCGGCAATCTACGATATTGGCAGGCTTATTATTCACACGGTAAGCGTCCCCATGGGTATAGGCATCAAAATTCCAGGCCGCCTGGGTCCCTGCTTTGACTGGATCTGTGGTATCCAGTTGAGGAAATGGGATGCCCGCTACCTTACCATAATCCTTCAGTCCAAGTCCTCCCTTCCCTTCTATCAATTCTGACTGAGGGGCATACTTTTTGGTGGATGCAACTAAACCGGGAGAAACCTTGTATTCCCTGTAAGGAACAACCTCAAACCAGATATCTTCTTTAGCTCCAAAATCCTTGGGGTTTTTCATGACGTGATATATACCATCCGGCAGGAGATCTTTTACCTGATCGATATCGGCTGTACTTACCTTCTTCCCTACCCAGGTCTTCTCCCACTCCCTTACCTTGGTAAGCTCTTCTCCCTCATAAGAGGGTGTGGGGAATTTTACCCCCTGGGCTGAGCTTGAAGATACTATCAGAAACAGACATACCATCACCCAGCAGGGTATGCTCATTAAGGTTAATTTCCTTTTTGCATTCAACATAACTTTTACCTCCTTATCAAATTAATATTCCCACCTGATTCTCATATAAGCAAAATCCCTGTTTTCTACAGCAGCTTCCCGGTGTACTGAAGGATCACTGGCATAAAAATAGACGTACCCAGCCGAAACCCTTAAGTGTTTACCCGGCATGTAGGTAATACCCGGTGCGACATATCCAAAGTTTCTGGGATTATATTTCATCCTTAAGACCGGGATAAACTCGTTGTGACGGAAACCCCCTCTGATCATCATGGTTATAAAGGTATTGGATCTATAATCGTAACCCTGAGACCACTGCCAAATCCTGCTTACATTGCCTAAAAAGTACCCCCCAAATACCCCCAGTGTGACATCCCAGCAGGGTCTAACACCCCACCTCTGCATCCGGTCTCCATAAAAAGGCACACAGAAGGGTTTATCTAAAGTGACTCCGTAACTGACAAAATCTCTCGATACACTCCCATCATCGAACAAGCCAACATCTCCAATTCTTCTCGCGGCTGTTTCAGGATCAACTTTGTTCCACTTCCTCCCTATCTCGTAGGAGAACTCACCCCTGAGTACTCCTCCCAGTGGGGGAACATAAGTCTGAAAACTGCAACCCACCGCTTCATACCTCTTCCATTTAGCCACATCCCTTCCGTATGGCATGCGTACTAACCCACCACCTAATCGAGCCGGGGCATTTGCATTGAGAGCTGCATTGACCCTTTGTGGGTCGGTAAAAACAGCATGCCCTGTATCCAGGCCATTCCAGTAGCTTACTGTCCAGTCGATGACATACGGGGTATCAAACATAAAAATCTCTGAGTTTCCCCGGATACGGAAGGCGTATTGATAATTGCTAAGGCTAAATTTAGGCATTGCCTGATCCATCATCCAGTAAACGGCATCTCCCTGACCGTGTCTGTTGGCAGGATTACCTGGGGCAGGTTTCCTTGACATGTAGGTTCCCTCAAAGGGGGTTCTGGAACGTTCGAAATCACCAGGAATGAAGATGTGCTCGAAGATGAGGTTGCCCGGTAAATCCGAGTTGAAAAACCCTCTGAACATCCAGAGACTGAGCTTCAGCTCATCGAATGGCTGCATCCCGGGCGTGGCGTATCTCAGATCAATGGCGTTAATCTTGTCAATGGTCTGCACCATCTCTACTTCACTCCAGACTACCACCTGCTTCCCCAGCCTGATATTCCAGGGACCCTTGTACACATCCAGGTAGAACTCATTGATCCAGTCATCCGAATCATAACGATTCGTCTGATACTTCTTGTGCATCCTCCGCCTGGTGGAAAATTCCCTGTGTAATCGGGGAGTTATATCCGGGGCAGACTCGTAGTAATACCTTAAGTAAGTCTGGAGATTGACCAGCCAGTCGCCATTATCCACCAGGCTCGATAAACCCTCCAGGGTAAAGATGGTCTGATTTAATGCAAATCCATTTTTGCGATAGAATTCTTTTTCTGTACGTTGGTACTGGGTCAGATAAACCATAAACTGCTCCACTCTCCCTCTGATCCGGAGCTTACCATCAAAAAATTCATAGGTCGCGAAGGCATCAAATGGTATCAGGAGGAAAACAAATACTAGTGCAAGGAATAAACTCGTTTTTTTCATCATTACTACCCCCTCCTTTCAAAAAATGTTGAAAAAGTTTAAATGAATCTTCAAAATCTATTTCACCTTATCTATAAATTTTGGTTTTATGATGGCGATCATACTGGGGAGAAGTAATAGAGCACCCAGCATATTAAGCAGCAGGAGAATAGCCAGGAGTATACCCATATAAGCCTGAAATTTTAAGGCTGAAAAAACCCACAACATAAGTCCCACCGTAAGGGTAGTAGCAATAACAACGATTGTCCTCCCGTTAGTTCTCATGGTGTTTATGATAGCGGTATTTAAATCCCCCGTCTTTTTCCTTTCCTCTATTAATCTGCCCACGAAGTATATACCGTAATCCACCCCCAGGCCAATCCCGATAGAAGAGACCGGATAGGTATTTACCGTCAAACCAATGTGGTAAGCTCCCATCAGGGCAAAGGTAAGAACATTAGAAATAGCCAGAGGAATGGTTAAAAGCAAGCCAGCCAGGATGCTCCCGAAATTGATGGTACAGAAAATAAATACTCCTATAAGTGCCAGGGAAAGATTTAAGGTTTGAGAAGCAGCAAGCTCTTCTCTAACCGCTGCCTCGACTCCCACCGCTCCTCCTGCTAAAAGATATTTCCCACCCTTTAACTGAGAGTGGTTGTTGACATAATCTTTAACGCTTGCAATTATGGTTTCAGTGGTTGTGGGCATCTTATCCCTGCAGTAAATGATAATATTACTCATCATATCTCTGGGCTCTACATACCGGTCCCAGGTACCTGGCTCGCCTGAGTAACACATATGCTTGTAAAGGAAAGTCAGTACGTTGCCTTCTTTTGGCATGTGATACCAGTTGGGATCATCCTCATTGGAAGTCATAAGAAAAGCTGGAAGTTTATCAGCAACGGAAGAGACGAACATAATGCGAGGCTGTTTCATCATAAAACGGCGAAAGCGATTCATTTCCCTTAAGGTGTCTGCTTCAGAGATAAAGCCGCCTTTTTCTCCCTCTACCACCACATACAAAGGATTAAGGAGTGGCATATTGGTAACGATACGCATGGCATCCTTGTTGTACCTGTGCCAGGGCCAGAGGATGGAACTTCCCGGGAAGAAGTCGCCGACATGCAGTCTACTTGCATACTGAAGACCCACGATAACCAAAACAAGGTTAGCAAATACAACCACCCATTTACCCTTTCCTGTAATCCAATATCCCAGCCAGACCAGAAGCCTTCCCAGCATCCCGGGTTTAGCCTTCCTCCCTTTTATGGCCTCTATCTGAGCCATAAGCCTTTTTGATGGTTTGATGTAGGATAAGACAAGGGGTGTAAAGAGCAAAGCAAGAATAACAGTGGCTATGGACCAGAATGCACAGGCAATAGATATATTCTGTAAGACGGGGATAGCAGCAATAGCAACCAGTCCAATTCCCATGGCATCCGTAATTATACCCGTAACCCCCGGGGCAAACATTCTGCTAATTAAGGTGTGCGAGGCGGTTTTTACATCCGCACCTTTACCCACCTCCTCCAGATAGCGACCAATCAACTGCATGGAATGGCGCGCCGTCATCAGAGATATCAGAAAGGGCAAAACCAGAATAAGGGGATCCAGATTGAATCCTACCAGTGACATGAAACCCAGGCCCCATATTCCACTTAAGATTAATGATATAATAGGAATGAACATGCCCCGCTTGGACCTGTAGTAAAGATATAGCAGTAGCATAATAGACAGAGTGGTAAGGGCTAATACACCGATAACCTTCCTGCTGAGATCTCTAACATAACCCAGATGCACAGGCTCGCCTGCAATATTTATAATATGATTATCATCCTCCATCTCATTCTGGAGTTTTACGAACTCTCTAAAAACGGTATCATACCCAATTTCTCCCAGCTCTTTTTCAAAAAAATCTACCATTATTAAGGTCTTCTTACTATCCCAGGAGACATAGGGACCATAATATCTGCCTGAACTGTAAATCTTCCTCTTCAAATCTTCCATCTCCTCTTTATTCTGAGGAATATCAGGAAACATTAAGGGGGAAATATCCATGGACCCTGCGACAAACTTAAAATGTTTCATCTTGCTCTTCGCAATAGATCTGATCTTGTACCTGTCAACTGCAGGGAACGTCTCTAAACGTTCTGAAATCTCTTTCACCTTGGATAATGTCTTCGGGTTAAAGATATCACCATCCCTTACCTGAACCATGATGATAACCTGATTGGCTCCGCCAAAGGTATCTCTGATTTTATTGTGGATTTTAATATAGGGGTGTTTTTGAGGAAGGAGATCAGCAAAATTGGTATCCACCCTCAATTTCAAAATCTTTGAGGATGTGAAGAAGCCCAGGGGGTTTATCAGTTGAAACAAGAAGAATAAAGTGATAAGCGTAATACCAATGAGTATAGGTAGCCTTCTTTTTATTGCAAAGTCAGCAAATTTCTCCATTTAGAATTACCTCACATTTTTTAATTATTTATTCCAATTGTCAAATATTAATGATTAAAGCCGGCAACGAGTCTATCGAGTTATCCTCTCGATATCTCTTTTCTGCCGCGCCTTTGCCAGCAGTCTTGCCACCACCTCAATAGAAGTAAGATAACTTTCCATTTCTCCTTCACTGAGATTCATTAATATCTTTTCCATTTCTTTCCTTCTGATTCTAACAAGTTTTTTTAGTATCTTCTCCCCCGCATCAGTCAGTTTTACTCTCACCACTCTGCGATCTATATTACTTCGTTCTCGCTCTACCATTTTGCTGTTAACCAGACGATCAACCATCGCAGTCATAGTAGGCATACTGACAGCAAGGTTGTTACTCAACTCTGTCATGGTAAGCTCGGCTTTGTTACTGAAGCAGGTAAGCAATTTGATTTGAGCGGAGGTAAGGTTAATCTTAAGAAGCCCTTTTGGATTGATGGCTTTGGAAATGTCATTATAGGATGTCATGATCCTTCGGAGAATTGTATCCCAATCTCCTTTACCAGAAGGATTAGTCACCATGTTTTGAAGTGCAGGAGTTCTTCCCATTGGCTTACTAAATTAATTTGAATTTTTAATATTTAGGAACTCAAACTATTTATATCAGTAGCAGTTATTTGTCAACCCTTTTTGTAATTAATTTTTTGCTCACGGGATTATTTGTCTAACATACTGGAAAATAATATTTTTTATAACACTTTAGCCTTTTGAAAAAATTCAAACATGCGAATCTGTTTTTAACCGACTTGCAAAACCTATCTCCTTTTCTTAAACTTTTGAACGATATCATCAAGCAACATATACACTACAGGAACAATGAATAAGGTAAGTAAGGTAGATGTTATCATGCCCCCCGCGGTAGCAATTGCCATGGGAGCTCTGGATTCTCCTCCCGCCCCGAAACCGAGAGCAACAGGTAGAACACCGGCAATAGTAGAGACAGCGGTCATCAAAATGGGACGCAGTCTTACGGGAGCAGCCTCAAGTACTGCTTCATCCCTGGGCTTTCCTCTCAATCGCAGGGTATTGGTATAATCTACCAGAAGGATGGAGTTCTTGGTAACTATGCCCATGAGCATGATCATCCCAATATAGCTCATCACATTAAGTGTATTCCCGGTAAGCCATAAAAACCCCAGCGCTCCGATAAAACTCAAAGGGAGCGCAAGCATAATCGTAAGGGGATGAATAAAACTCTCGAATTGAGAAGACAAAACCATATAGATAATGACAATAGCCAGCAAAAAGGCAAAAACGAGAGATGCGATGGCCTCTTTCATAGTCTCTGCCTGGCCACTTTCAGTTAAGGTATATCCCTCTGGAATAATCGTGTGGGCTACTTCTTTGCTCTCTTTTAAGGCCTCTCCCAAAGTCTTTTCTTCCAGGTTCCCATAAATAGTCACACTGCGCATCCGATCTTTTCTGTTAATCACATCCGGGCCTACCGCTTCTTCTATTCGCACCACATTGTTCAATCGAATTAATTCCCCATTACTCGTTTTAATCAGCAAACGAGAAATATCCTCAGGATTTTCTCTCTGGTCTGGGACTAAACGGACGCGAACGTCATAACTCTTACCCCCTTCCTTGTATTTCCCCACATCTTCTCCACCAATAAGGGTATTGACGGCTGAGGCAATTGTGCGGACATCCACACCCAGATCACCTGCTCGATCGCGGTCGATATATATGCGGACTTCAGGCTTGGTAAGATCCATCCCTGTATCGACATCCACAATCCCGGGAATCTCCCTTATCTTTTTAACCACACCTTCAGATACCCTATAGAGTTCCATAAGGTTGTGTCCCTTTATATCAAATTGCAGGGGAGAATCCCTCTCACCATGCACACCTCCAATAGAAACATCCTGCACATTAGCCAAAAGCCCCGGTATTTCTGCAAACTTCCTGCGAACGGCTGCCATTATCTCTTGCTGCGTCATCTCCCTCTTTGAAGGATCAACCAATTGAATAAAAAGCATCCCCCGATTGGGCTCGTCACGTTGAAAGCCTCCCAATGCAGCGAATACTGAACTAATCTCAGGAAAACCTCTCATAACAGCCTCCATCTGAGCCATTTTCTCATCGGTCAGTCCCAGGGAAGAGCCAACGGGTGTTCTAAACTGGATAAAGAAATCACTTCGATCCTCAGAGGTAATGAGCTCCTTTTTGAGCATACCAAAAAAGAGAGCGCTTATTGTAAATGTTAATACAGCACCGACAAGGGCGAACCAGAAACGATACCAGAAACCCCGCAGGCAGATTTTAGAAAGCGCCTTGCTGTAAGATCGTTCAATGCTTAGAAATGCATTTTCTAACATCTCATAAATCTTCCCGTGTCTTTTAGTTTTAGTCACGGAAAGATAACGGGAACAGAGCATGGGTGTCAGGGTCAGTGCAATAAAAAGAGAGATTAGAACCGCCGCCGCCACCGAGATACCAAATTGAAAATAAAATCTGCCAATCATCCCTTTAATAAAGGCCACAGGCACAAAGACGGCCACAATCGTTAAGGTAGCGGCAATTGCAGCAAAGGCAATCTCACTGGTTCCTTCTTGCGATGCTTTGACTGAACTCTTTCCCATTTCAGCATGACGGAAAATATTTTCCAGAACCACAATGGCATCATCGACCACCAATCCTACGCAAAGAGAGAGGGCAAGCATGGTCATACTGTTGATGGTAAATCCCAGGATATTCATCACCCAGAAAGAACCAATCAGAGAAGTTGGGATGGCCAATGCGATGATCAGTGTCGTTCGGATCGTTCTCAGAAAGAGAAAAACCACCAGAGCTGCCAAAAAAGCACCATAGAGCAGATCAAACTGAACATCTGAAATAGACTGTTTAATAAACGTGGAAGAATCAAAGCAGCTTCTAATCTTCACCTGAGGAACCAGTTTTAAGATTTCTTTTATTTTCTTTTTAACGCTATTGGCTACTGCCACATTATTAGCCCCAGAACGAGGAACAATGCCCATGCCGATCGCCTGCTCTCCCTGAAAACGTGCCAAAGACCGTTTGTCCTCCATTCCATCCTCGGCAAAACCAACATCCGAAAGCCTGACCGGTGCCCCTTCCCGAAAGGAAATAATTAAGTTATTAAACTCATCCACGCTCCCAAATTCACCCATGGTCTTTACGGTCAACTCTCTTACCGGGTTTTCAATCGTCCCCGCTGGAATTTCTACATTCTTGGTTAACAGAGCCTGTTTTATATCTTCAGCCGTAATGTGATAGGCCTCCATTTTGCGACCGTCCAGCCAAATCCTAACTTCTCGCTTCCTCAAGCCTGGCAGGAAAACATTCCCCACACCAGGAACAGTTTCCACCATAGGTTTAATGATATCATCCGCGATCATGCTCAGTTCCAGTTTGCTCATGCTGCCGGTTATTCCCAACCACATGATTGGACGAGCACTGATATCCACTTTACCGACAATGGGAGGGTCCATCTCTTTTGGGAGCATATACCGAGTGCGAGAAATTTTGTCACGGACATCCTGAGCGGCTACATCAATGTTTGTTTCCAATTCGAATTCTATGACCACCTGGGATGTACCTTGACTGCTGTGAGATGTAAGATGCCGCACCCCTTCAACGGTACTGACCGCATCTTCAAGAGGGTCCGTTACCTCCGTTTCGATAACCTCCGGACTTGCCCCTTCCAATCTTGCCGTCACCGTAACGATAGGGAAATCGATGTCCGGATAGAGGTCAACACCCATCCGCTGACGACTGATCAAACCAAATAGTATAAGCGCTGCAATCATCATTGTAGCAAAAACAGGCTTCTTGATGGATACATCAGATAAAAACATACACCTCTCCTTTAAGGCTTGCTGGTAACCACGTTCACTTGACTTCCTTCTATGAGCTCACTCAACCCGGATACCACGATACGATCATCTTTATCCACACCGTCAAGGATTTCCACTTTTCCATTAAACCTCTTAGCTGGCGTCACAGGCTTGATTATTATCTTCCCCCCTTGAACCATCAGCACCACATATCTTCCTTCTCTCATAATCACAGCACCTTCAGGAAGCACCATTGCTCTTTCGTTAACATCAAGGAACAGTTTTACATCAACAAAAAAACCTGGTTTTAATTGATAATTCGAGTTTTCAAGTTTCGCTTTGACTTCGAATGTCCTGGTTTTCAAATTAACCTTGGGGCTGATGTAATATACATTTCCTGTAAAAATCTTGCCCGGGTAAGCTTTTGTTTCTACCTCTACCACCTGCCCGATTTTGAGCTGGCCGGAAAATTTCTCAGGAAGGGCAAAACTGAGCTTAAGGGGATCGATATCTACAATCTTTAAAAGATTCGTTCCTACCTTTACATATTCCCCCTCACTTACCATTCTCTCACTCACCACACCACCCAAAGGTGATACAATCAATGTATCCCTTAAAGATTTTCTGTAACGCTTAAGTTTTGCCTTAACGTTTTCTAGGGTAGCCCGGCTCAGGTTAAACTGGGTAACGGTATCGTCATATTTCTGCCGGTCTATTACCTTCTCTTCCAACAGCTGGTTTATCCGCTTCAAGGTAAGCTCAGCGTTCTTTAACCTTTCCTCAGCCTCTTTCAAGGACGCTTCAGCCTCTTCTCTCTGGAAGCGAAATGCTTCATCATCAATTTTGATTAAATGATCACCCTTTTTTACACGATCCCCCTCATCAACAAATCGCTTCTCTACAATCCCATCAACCTCTGTGCTGACGGTTACCTCATCTTCAGGTAAAAAACTTCCTATTGCCTCCAGATAATGTTCCACCCTCTCAAAAGACACCTTAGTAGCTTCAACAGGAAAAGCCTTGGCCTGCTGAGCATTCTCTTTCGAGATTTCAGAGTTAAGGTTATCATCGTCTCGTACAAACCAGATGAGTGCAATCAAAAGAAATATCCCTGATAGTATGCCAATTTTTAATCTCATAGTTTTCAACCTTCGTATAATGGATTCTTATTTTCTTAAAACACTCTTATCAAATCAGCGGAACAAGATGTTGGATTAAACAATGCAGAATTCGGCCCGCCCTGGTGCGGATTTAAGAATTACATTACAGCATTGCTTGCAGACTAAAACCAGACAAATAACACA
>CBDTTR010000048.1:0-10518 GCA_965363405.1 uncultured bacterium
AATTGGATTAAGGCTTTACAGAGTGGGGAGGCGGTTCTCTTTTTGTCCTGGATAATGAAGAATGTGCGATTAAATCTCACTTTTTTTATGGGGATTTTTTTTAATAGTTTCAGTCTGATTTCTTCCTCAACTGCTCTTTCTGAAATGAGTGATATGCCGAGATTGGCTTTGATGGCCTGCTTCACGGCTGTGGTGCTTCCCACTTCGGCGATGATATTCAGGCTGTCTGTTGAAATGCCCATATCGTGCAGTCTTTTTTCCATACTTATTCGAGTACCTGAACCTTCCTCTCTCATGATGAATGGTTCATCGGCAAGATCTTGAACATCTATGGATTTTTTCCCCCACCAGCGATGACCTTGAGGGACGGCTACAATCAATTCATCCTCGACAAAATGAGAATACTTTAGACGAGCATGAATAATCTTTGCTCCTATAATTCCAAACTCTATTGTGCCATTTAAGAGTTCATTTAAAATCTTCTCTGTATCTCCAATCCTTAAAGTGACTTTAATTTCCGGGTAAACCATTTTGAACTGCCCCAGGAAAAGAGGTAAGATATACTCACCCGGGATGGTGCTTGCCCCCAGAACGAGATGACCAGTTTTTTTCCCCATGAAATGATCTAATGCCTGTTGAGCTTCCCCTCTTAAAGCGGTTATCTGTTTCGCATAACGGTAAAGAATTTCTCCTGCCTTTGTTAGGGCAACTTCTTTTCCCAACCTGTCAAGCAGTTTTATTCCGAGATAGTTCTCAAGTGAGCTTATGTGCTGGCTGACGGTGGGTTGGGTAAGGTACATCTCTTGAGCTGCTTTGGAGAAACTCTTTAGCTCGGCAACTTTAGTGAAGATTTCCAGTTGGTGAATGTCTAACATAATAACTATTGTTGATGGGAGTGAGTTTATTCGGTTGTTATTTCAGATAAAATGTAGCTAAAAAGTGTAGTGCAGTCAAGCTTTTATGATAAAACTATTTTTTCTGATTTCTTGTTTCCGCTCATTTTTTAAGGTTGATTTGGGAACGATTCATTTTTTTATTTTGACCGTTGTTTTTTTTCTACCCCACTTTAGCGCTTTGCGGTGGGAGCGAAAAAAAAGGTCTATTCGATCTTTACCTTTGATAGCGGAACCGCGGTCTTCGACAACTCCCTTGCCATATTCCTCAACATACATAACAGTTCCAAAGGGATAATAGTTTGTATCGGCAGCGATAGTGCCAGGGTGGGGGAGAAACAGCCATGGGAAAAAGATAATGCGAACCGGTATCATCCATGGATGTTTTACACTATCTACTGAAAAAAGTCCGGGATGGTATTCGTGTGGTTTGGTCCCACTGGCAGTGCGTCCAGAATATTTCTTCCCTTTGTCTGAGGCGGATATATAATACCGATTCCAGACGTTCAACTTGAGATATCTCCAGCGGCCTCTAGTCCATCCGCAGCATTTTTTACACCCACAGTATGCAGTGGTTTCCATTTCTCGTTTTTGAACATGAGCACAACAGGGAAAAAGCAAAGCACAAAAGAGTACCAGATAGAAACATTTCACACATAGTAATTTCCGATAGGTTGTGTTCATCATAATTCCCTTAGGAGAAATTGAGCATGTTGAATGATTTCTGTCCTCAATAGTTTTTAAGTGTTAAAAAGATTTCTATCACAGGTATCTCTATCTGGCAACAGAAACACAAAGAAAATTGACTGTTAAAATCCTAAGTTATGGGTTTCCGAAAGAAACATTAAAAGTCCCAAATAAAACTTGACAGCTAAAATGTGCTATGCTAGATATTATGAATGAACAATCATTCATTTTTAATGTTAATAAATTTCATTTTAATAATTAGTTACTTATGAAGAATAATCATTCAAAAAGTGAAGATAAGCACCAGAGGATCATCAATGCTGCCCTTAAGGTTTTTGCAAAGAAAGGTTTTTATAATTCGAGGGTTTCGGAGATTGCTAAAGAGGCAGAGGTAGCTGATGGTACAATATATCTCTATTTTAAAAATAAAGATGACATCCTTATTTCTGTCTTTGAAACCGAGATGAGGAAAATGATTATTAATATGAAAAAAGAGTTAAGTACGTGTCATGACCCAGTAGAGAAGATAAGGATATTTGCTTTTCAGCATCTAAACATGATTACTGAAAATCAGGAATGGGCAGAAGTGGCGCAGGTTGAATTGAGGCAGAGCAGTAAATTTATGAGGGAGTATGTAAAAGACCACTATACAGACTACATAAATATATTTGCATACATTATACGAGAAGGCCAGGAAAAGGGGATTTTTAAAGAGGGTATCAATACTGGTATAGCCAAGAGGGCTTTTTTTGGAGCTCTGGATGAGATGGGGAGATACTGGGTGTTGTCAAGGAGTAAAAGGTATAGTGTAGAGGAATCTTCGAAACAGATAAGTGATATGTTTACAAAAGGAGTTATGAAGTGAATGTGGAATCCGTTACGGGTTACGAGTTGCGGGTTGAGAAGAAAAATATCGTTTAACCCGTAACACGAAACGCATAACCTGCAACCTTTTTAAAACCCAGCATTCCAAATAAATACTTAAGCGAAGCTTAAGATGAATTTATCTTTTTAAAGAGTAAGGAGGGTATTGTTATGAACATCGTTGTGTGTATGAAGCAGGTTCCGGATACTGAAGCTCAGATTAGGGTAAACCCGGACGGTTCGGGGATTGTCGATAGTGCTATCAAATTTGTGATGAACCCTTATGACGAGTATGGCGTGGAAGAAGCATTGCTGTTAAAGGAGAAGTTTGGGGGTACAGTAACTATTGTTTGTCTGGGGCCTGAACGCGCTATTGAGGCTATCAGAACTGGATTAGCAATGGGTGCGGATAAAGCAGTTCACCTGGATGACCCGGCATTTGAAGGCGGAGATGCCTTTAGCACGGCAAAAGCCCTGGCAGCTGCCATAAAGGGTATGGAATGTGACCTCATCTTTTGTGGTAAACAGGCTATTGATGATGACCTTGCTCAGGTGGGGCCAGCTCTTGCCGAGATGTTGGGGATTCCTCAGATAGTGGTTGTGACTAAGGTTGAGGTTTCTGAAGATGGTAAGAAAGCGAAGGTAAACAGACAAATTATTGGAGGTGAGGAAATTATTGAGGTTCCTTTACCTGCTGTTTTAACTGTCCAGAAGGGTTTGAATGAGCCACGTTATGCTTCGCTACCTGGTATTATGAAGGCTAAGAAGAAGGAAGTTAAATCGATAAAAATAGCTGACTTAGGTTTTGATCCAAATGGTGTGGGAAAGGCTGGGGCTAAAACTCAGATTCTTAAAATGTATTCTCCCCCACAGAGAGAATCTGGTAATATAATTGAGGGAGAAACAGCAGAAGAGACAGCACCAAAATTAGCGAAATTACTAAGAGAAGAAGCTAAGGTAATATAAGGAAAAAGAAAGGAGAATAATCATGGCAAAAGGAATTTGGGTTTTTGCAGAACATAGTGATGGGTCTGTAAGAAAGGTAACCTTTGAAATTTTGAGTGAGGCTAGAAAGATAGCTGACAAGATTGGGGAAGAGCTCTGTGCGGTCATCGTAGGAAATCAGGTAGAAGCTTTGGCTGATAAGTGTGGACCGTATGGTGCAGACAAAGTATATGTTGTTGAGCACGAGATGCTTAATCAGTATACGACAGAGGGTTATACCAAAGCTTTAACTGACTTGGTCAAACAGCATCAGCCTTCCATTTTACTGGGTGGAGCTACCGTTACGGGTAAGGATCTTTTCCCACGGGTAGCTGCTCGTTTGGAAACAGGTTTAGCTGTGGACTGTACGGATATTGGACTGGATGATAGCAATCAGTTTTTCGTAAAAAGGCCGATGTATGCTGGGAAGGCATATGCAGAGGTGGGGTTTTCTGATGCAACACCTAAGATGGCCTCGATCCGTCCCAATGTGCTCATTCCCAGTCAGCCTGATGAATCTCGCAAGGCCGAAGTTATAAAAGTGGCGGCTGAGATTAGTCCGGATGATATTAAAGCTAAAGTTGTTGAAGTAGTTAAAATGGCGGGTGAGAAAATGGATCTTACAGAGGCTGAAGTTATCGTTTCTGGTGGGCGTGGAATGAAAGGCCCGGAGAATTTTAAGATGCTTGAAGAATTGGCAGAGGTTTTAAATGCTACCGTTGGTGCCTCCAGAGCAGCAGTAGATGCTGGCTGGAAGTTACAGTCTGACCAGGTAGGACAAACCGGTAAAGTAGTTTCCCCTAACCTCTATGTCGCCTGTGGTATTTCTGGTGCTATCCAGCACTTTGCTGGGATGGGAACATCGAAATATATTGTGGCAATCAATAAAGATCCAGAAGCGGTAATATTTGGTAAGTGTGATTATGGAATTTGTGACGATCTCTTTAAGGTTGTGCCGAAATTGACTGAGGAGATTAAGAAGCTAAAGAAAGATTAGTCTGCGTTTTTGGGGGTTATGATTACTTGTCAGGTGCTTTTGAATAATTATTATATGCATTCAAGGTTTTTACCTTCTCATCTGAGTGAAGGGTGAGAGCTTTGGATGCATTTTTTTATGATTCCTCTTTCGTGTTTTGTTTGTTTGCTTTTAAAACCCCCTTGCTTTGCACGGGGTCGCAAAAGGAAACATCAGCACTTTCGTGCTTCCTTTGTTTCACCCGGCCGGGTAAAACAAAGCCACCCGTTTCACGAGTGGTAATTTACTACACTGTAATTACCTCTATGATGAAAAGTAAAAAGGTACATTAATGATTAGTTTGCTGGATATTCCCTTTATCATAGTAGCCCTTGCACTCTTTTGTTACGGAACTTATAGCCATGTTTGTCTGTGGCTGGTGGGACAGAAGGAAGTAAGGGGTGGTTCTATAGGCAGCAGGATCTGGTCGGCTGTACGCTATGGAGTGGTGCAGAAATACTTTTTAAAAGAATTCTATCCTGGCATCATGCACCTCTTCATTTTAGTTGGATTTTGTATCCCGCTGGCGGTCATTCTTATTACTCAATGTCCCTTTTCTCTCCCTGTCACTTTTGGGAGGTATTTCTCATGTGTGCTTGATCTCATTGGTCTTTGTGCCTTTGCAGGATGTTTACTGGCAATTTTAAGGCGATATCTGATAAAGCCTGATCGTTTGGATAATACAGCAGATGATGCCATAACACTTGTCCTGATCACTAGTATTTTCTTTTTTGGATTTTTGATAGAGGGTTTTCGTATTGGTATCACGAATCCCCAGGATGCTGTCTGGGATCCGGTGGGGCTTCTTACTGCAAAAATACTTTTGGGAATTGGGGTTATAAGAGAAGGAAGTGCTGTATTTTTCCACCATCTCTTCTGGAGGATTCATTTCTTTCTCGTTCTAGGATTGATTGCCTATCTTCCTTATTCAAAACTATTCCATATTATAAGTTCTGCTCTCAATATGTTCCTGAGGTCAACCGGACCCAAAGGGGAACTGGCACCCATAACTGATTTTGAGACTGCTGAGACATATGGAGTAACGACTATTAATGAATTTACCTGGAAGCAGTTGCTTGACCTGGATGCCTGTACCCGATGTGGAAGGTGTCAGGATCAATGTCCTGCCTATCTTTCAGAGAAACCGCTTACTCCCAAGAAGATAATTCAGGATTTAAAAGATCACTTGCAGAAAGAGAGAAAAGTTCTGCTTGGGAAAAATGATAAAGAAGGGGGCGAAAATTCACTTGCTCCCATTGTGGGAAATGCGGTTACGGCCGATGAACTCTGGGCATGTACAAGCTGTATGGCCTGCATGGAGCAGTGTCCGGTATTTGTTGAGCAGGTTCCTAAAGTGGTTGACCTGAGGCGATACCTGGTAATGATGGAGAGCAGCTTTCCTCCTGAAGTGGCGGGTGTGTTCAAAAATATGGAAGTGAATAGCAACCCATGGGGGGTTGGATGGGCAACCAGAGGAGATTGGGCTAAAGCTTTGGATGTAAAGGTGTTATCTGATGCTGAAGATAAAGAAATCGATATTTTATATTATGTTGGTTGTTCAGGGTCATTTGATGATCGTAGTAAGAAAGTAGCAGTATCCTTTGTAAAGATTCTTAAGGCAGCAGGAATCCGTTTCGGTATCTTAGGTGCTGAGGAGAAATGCTGTGGCGATTCAGCCCGTAGAATGGGGAATGAATATCTTTTTCAGACACTTGCTCAGGAAAACATAGAATGCATGAAGAAATACGGTGTGAAGAAGATTGTAACTGCTTGCCCCCATGGTTATAATATTATTAAAAATGAGTATCCACAGTTTGATGGCAACTTTGAAGTTTACCACCATAGCGAGTTTATTCACAGATTGATCAAAGAAGGAAAGTTAAAACTGAAACATTCTATCGACTGTACTGTTACCTATCATGACTCGTGCTACCTCGGTCGTTATAATTCTATTTATACTGAGCCTCGGCAAATCATTAGCAATATTCCTGGTGTAAAAACGGTTGAGATGGATCGTGCGTTTGAGAGAAGCTTTTGCTGTGGTGCAGGTGGAGGTCGGATGTGGATGGAAGAGAATATCGGAAAGAGAATAAATCACCTGCGTTTCGAAGACGTGATTAAAACCAAGGCTGACATGATAGGGACTGCATGTCCTTTCTGCCTGACCATGCTTGAAGATGCTACCAAAGATAAGGGTATGGAGGAATCAATTAAGACACAGGATTTGGCAGAGCTGGTTCTGGAGGCCATGGAGAAAAAAGATGTCTGAAGAGCCGGCTTATAGTGGATTGATTCTAGGGAATCGCTTAAGAGACCTTTAATATGAAAAAGTGTTTAAGAACATCGAACATTACACTGGTATTCTTGTTAATGGTATTAACATTTATCCTTACCCTTTATACCTGTAAGGATGTCCAGGCATATGAGGACAGTGAATGTCTGGTTTGTCATAAGGATTATGGTCGATCTGCTGAAACGATACCTGAAAATGTTTCTACACTTTATGTGGACCAGGAGAAGTGGGAAAAAGATATTCATTACGAGGTAGTTGGGTTAACTTGTGATGATTGCCATCTTGATGCAACACCAGACACTCATCCTCAAGAGGGATTAGATAAGGTAAACTGTGGTGAGTGCCACGAGGAAGAAGCCGACAGCTATTATCAAACTCCCCACTGGACCGCAGAAGTGGAAGAGGGAAAACAGAAACCTGACTGTGCTGATTGCCATATTCCTCACGATACACGTGCTAAGGATGATCCCGAATCTACTGTCTTTAAGGGAAACATAAAAGCGATTTGTCTTTCCTGTCATCAGGAAAGAGAACCTTCAACCACGTTGTTTAACAGGCTTGCCGTATTCAGGATCTCAGCCCACAGGAAATCTGATATTTCAAACAGATTTGATTCTTCCGAGTGTATCAATTGTCACTATACACAGGCAATAGGGCATGGTGAAAACCCAGAGACAGAGACACACTGTGGAAAATGTCATTCTTTGGATGCAAAAGCTGGAAAGATTGTCTTTGGTCCATTTCACCTCGATCCTTCTTGGGAAAACCAGCCGCTTGTTTTTTCTGTTGAAGTGTTAAATATTCTTATTATACTCGGTGTACTTATTGCTCTTGTTATCTGGATTGTCAGGGGTTTTTTGAAATCAAAGGACGACAAAGCAACTCAGCAACCAGAATAAGGAGATAGTGGTGGAGCACAGGGAACACATTATAAGGTTGTTGATTGTTATTGTAGTTGTTGTGGTAATTTTGTTTTTAGTGCGATGGTTCCTGATACCGCAATCATTTGGCAGGCACGGACACTACCGGGGAGATAATGTAAAAGAACAAATGGATTTGCCTTTGGTTTATCTGGAATCGGCATTTTGCAAAGATTGCCATGAGGTGCAGTATAGTGATTGGAAAGATAATGGCCACTCATCGGTCAATTGTGAAACCTGCCATGGGCATTGGGAGATTCATAATGGAAGAGTTAAGACCATGACAGCAATTAAAAGTGATGATGCCTGTGCGATGTGCCATCAAAAGTTGACGGGAAGACCAGATAGTTTTTCACAGATAGTCAGTCTCACCGAACACACAGAGGACAAGGAGAAACCTGAAGAAAGCGATCTGAATTGCTTGAGCTGTCATGATGCTCATGTGCCTTTGTAATAATAGCGATGCTAGATTCTGGATACTTGATGCTAGATAAAAAATCTAAACCTGTTAGGATTTTCTTGAAGTGGAAATGAAAATGAACCGTAGAGATTTTTTAAAGAAAAGCGGTAGTGTATTAAAAAGTGGTTTGTTCCTTTACACAGCGGAACTGCTCATTCCACGGGTTGTCTGTACCGAAGCGGGGATTAGCTACGATTGGGAGAAGCACTTATATGGATTTGTGGTGGATACCTACAAGTGTATCGGCTGTGGAAGATGTGTTGAAGCCTGTAAAGAAGAGAACAATGTTCCTGATGGATTCTATCGAACCTGGGTTGAACGGTATATTATTACCGAGCAGGAGGAAGTACTTATAGATTCACCCAGAGGTGGACTGGATGGTTTTAATGAACGGGATTTAAAAGATAAAACTGTAAAAGCCTTTTTTGTACCAAAACTGTGTAACCAGTGTTCTGAGCCCAATTGTGTCCAGGTATGTCCGGTTGGTGCGACTTATAAGACGAAGGACGGGATTATATTAATTGATGACAAACATTGTGTGGGGTGTGGTTATTGTGTGAAGGCCTGTCCCTATGGGGTCCGCTACATAGACCATGAAGGCAGAGGAGTTGCAGACAAGTGCACCTGGTGTTACCATAGAATCGTAAAGGGGTTGTTACCGGCGTGTGTGTTGGCATGTCCTGTAGGTGCACGAAAGATTGGCGACCTCAATGATCCAGAGAGTGAGGTTCGGAGAATTGTTGAGGAAAACAGAGTTGCCGTCCTTAAACCTGAGCTTGGGAATGAACCCAGGGTCTATTACCTGGGAATGGACAAGGAGGTGCGATAGATGTACGATCTGATAACACAGGGTTTCATTTATCCCAATGAGTTCGGTGTGCTCTGGAGTTTGATGATTGTTCTCTACCCTTACATTACGGGATTAGTGGCTGGTGCATTTATTGTTTCTTCCCTCTATCATGTGTTTGGAGATAAGAACTTGAAGCCGATTGCAAATCTGGCGTTGGTGGCCGCATTCTGCTTTATCCTTTTTTGCATGACCCCTTTGCTTTTTCATCTGGGGAAACCCTTTAGATGTTTTAATATCATGTTTACCCCAAACCCTCAATCTGCCATGTCTGTTTTTGGTTACATCTGTTTCTTGTATATGGCTATACTAATTGTAGAAATATGGCTGGTATTTAGAAAAGATATTGTTGAGCGGGCGCAAGGGGGCTTCCTGCCCAAGAGATGGTTTTATAACTTCCTGGCATTGGGGGTTAAGGACGTGTCAGATGAGTCACTTTCGTATGACAAAAAGATCATAGGATTTCTGGCGGCTATTGGAATTCCCTCTGCCTGTGTTCTTCATGGATATGTGGGTTTTCTATTTGGGGCTGTGAAATCAAATCCCTGGTGGTCAACCCCGCTTATGCCCATTATCTTTTTATTATCTGCCATAATTTCAGGCATTGCAATACTGGTATTGCTCTATATCTGTATCATGAAAGTCAGTAAAAAGGAAATTGATACTCGTTGTATTCAATCTATTTGTAAGTACTTCTGGATTTTTCTAATTATTGATATTGCCTTAGAGTTGCTGGAAGTAGTCAATATGGCCTATGAAGGTGAAGAGTCCTGGGGGATCATCTACCAGTTAATTACCGGTAAGCTTGCCTTCAGCTATATCCTGGTGCAGGGTCTCATCGGATCGCTTGTTCCCCTGGTTCTTTTGAGTATTGTTTCACTTCGCAAGGTAAAAGATAGTGTCTTGATAGTTTTTGCCTCTCTTTCTTCCTTTCTCATTCTCATTCAGGTCTTTGCCATGCGCTGGAATGTAATTATTGGTGGTCAACTCTTTTCCAAGAGCTTAAGAGGGTTTACCAGTTATACCCCTTCTTTTCTTGGGAAGGAAGGGATCCTGGTAGCACTTATCCTCTTCTCCCTGCCTTTTGTAGCCCTTTATATAATCAGCTTGATATTGCCTATTTTTAAGGATGAGGTAGGAAGTGAAGTGAACATTGGTGACGGAAATAATTAATGTTACGAGTCGTGTTAAGGGATTAATTAAGGGAATAGTTTTCAGCGTTTATCTGCATCCTGACAAAAGCGGGTTTTTAGCCCCGCTTTTTTATTAACCCAGATTTTGCAATTAACCACAGAGTGCAGAGAAATTCCTTCTCAAATCAATAAATTAAACCTTTTACCATAGTAAATCTCTGTGCACATTTTAATGAAAAACTTCTAGTCAGTAATCTTCTCCCAAATTTAAAAACATAGAGAAAAATATCGAATTTAAATATGTTTTTCTTTTTGCTATATTAACCCTCGGTGGTTCCCCCGTTAGATAGTAAACCTTGTGAAAGGGTAATTTATCCAACAGGGTTAACATCTGAAAGAGTTCACCTGATATATATAAGTAG
>CBDTTR010000049.1:0-10349 GCA_965363405.1 uncultured bacterium
ACTTTAGCTCATTTTAGACACTTGTAACTTCAAACTTGTTCTTATCCATTATCCCAATTACTTTTACTTTGTTTAATGGTTTCACAAGGGCTTGACCACATTATCCTAAGTAAATAATTTTCTTGACAAAAATTAATTAAATTGATATTAACTTAATCCATCTGGAATGTCATTTGCTGGATTACAGGCACGTAGCTCAGGGGGAGAGTGCTACCTTGACACGGTAGAAGTCGGCGGTTCAAAACCGCCCGTGCCTACCACCCTTTGAGGCATCATGAAGAACACTTTTTGTGGTGCCTTTTATTGCTTTTAATTGTTTTAAGGTAAAAGAGATGTCGCAACAGGAATTGGTCAAAGTAACATTTCCTGATGGGGAGATTGCTACTTATCCTAAAGGAACACCTGTTTTAAAGATCATTCAAACAAAGAAGGATGTATCCTCCTCTATCACAGCTGTTAGAGCCAATGGAAATCTGCTTAATTTAAGCTCACCCATTTTGGATGATTCAAAGCTTGAATTTATCAGTTTTGACTCCGAGGAAGGACAGGATATCTTAAGGCATTCTACCTCACATGTGATGGCCCAGGCAGTTCAGGAACTCTATCCAGGAGTTAAAGTAAGCATAGGACCTTCCATTGAGAACGGATTCTACTATGACTTCGATTATGAAAGGAGTTTCACCCCAGAAGACTTAGAAAAGATTGAAGCTCGTATGAAGGAAATTATTGCACAAGACCTCCCTATAAAAAGAGAAGAATTGTCTAAACAAGAAGCCATAAAATCATATAAAGACAAAGGAGAATTGTACAAGGTAGAGTTGTTGGAAGAAATCCCCGATGAGAGAGTTACTCTATATTCCCAGGGCAACTTTACCGACCTTTGCCGAGGTCCCCATCTTCCCTCCACTGGAAAGATAAAGGCATTTAAATTAACCAGTGTTGCCGGTGCTTACTGGCGCGGCGATGAGAAAAACAAAATGCTGCAGCGAATATATGGAACTGCTTTTGCTGATCAGGAAAGGCTTGACCAGTACTTGCACCATTTGGAAGAAGCCAGGAAGAGAGATCATAGAAAGCTCGGCAAAGAACTTGAACTCTTCAGTTTTAACGAAGAAGTAGGAGCAGGGCTCGTCATCTATCATCCTAAAGGTGCCCTGTTGAGAAGACTCCTTGAGGATTTTGAAGTAAGAGAACATCTGAGAAGAGGTTATCAACTGGTAAAAGGACCTCAAATCCTGAAAGTGGATTTATGGAAAAAGTCAGGTCATTTAGAAAACTATAAAGAATATATGTATTTTACGGAAGTTGAAGGACAGAAGTATGGGCTTAAGCCGATGAACTGCCTTGCTCACATGATTATTTATCAATCTAAGATTAGGAGTTACCGAGACCTTCCTTTGAGATACTTTGAGCTGGGTACAGTCCATCGTCATGAACGAGCAGGGGTATTACATGGACTCTCCCGGGTCAGAGAATTTACACAGGACGATGCTCACATCCTGTGTACTCCTGAGCAATTAGATCAGGAAATCAAGGCAATTATTGATTTTGTGGCAGATGTAATGAAAATATTTGATTTTGATTTTGAGATGGAATTGAGTACCCGCCCTGAAAAATCAATTGGAAGTGATGAAGATTGGGAAAGAGCCACTTCTGCCCTCAAAAGGGTTCTAGATGGAAACAACTCTCCCTATCAAATCAACGAAGGAGATGGGGCATTCTATGGTCCCAAAATAGACGTCATTCTAAAAGATGTGCTTGACAGAAGGTGGCAATGTGCTACTATCCAGTGCGATTTTTCTCTGCCGGGAAGATTCGATTTGAGCTACATCGGCAAAGATGGAGAGAAACACCGTCCTGTGATGCTGCATAGAGTGATACTGG
Source organism: uncultured bacterium (assembly GCA_965363405.1). GTDB lineage: Bacteria > Desulfobacterota > WTBG01 > WTBG01 > WTBG01 > WTBG01. The sequence goes on from CBDTTR010000049.1 coordinate 1,885, forward strand.
GTTCTCTGGAGAGATTCATGGGAGTGCTTATTGAACACTATGCTGGTGCTTTTCCCACCTGGCTCGCTCCTGTGCAGGTTATCATACTAGCTATTACTGACAAACATGTCCCTTTTGGGGAAGAAGTTTTTAACAAACTGGTTTCTCATTCCATTCGGGTAGAAAAAGACTTTAGGAATGAAAGTTTAAGACTTAAAATTAGAGAAGCTCAATTGCAGAAAACCCCCTACATGCTGGTGATTGGTGATAAAGAAGCCCAGGAAGGGGGAGTTTCTCCCAGGCATCGCAGTGGTAAGGATTTAAAATTGATGCCACTGAGTGAATTTATTGCTTTGATCGAGCAGGAATCCAAATTTCCAACCTAAGGATTTTATTGAACTCTCTTCATATTAAAGGAGGTGAAAACATATAGCCAAAAAGCCAAGAATTAACGAAAAGATTACCAGCAGAGAAGTAAGGGTAATAGATCTTAAGGGGGACCAATTGGGCATCTTTCCCGTTCCTGAGGCCTTGAAGATTGCGCGGGAAAATAGCTCTGACCTGGTAGAGGTATCACCTAATGCCACTCCACCTGTGTGTCGCTTCATGGACTATGGGAGGTTCAAGTACCAACAGAGCAAAAAACACCATCAGACGAAAAAGAAACACTCCCAAAGTGTAATTCGTATTAAAGAGATTAAAGTAAGACCCAAGACAGATGAACACGATATCCAGGTTAAGATACGTCATATCAAAAAGTTCCTCGCTCATGGAGATAAAGCCAAAATATCCCTTATCTTCCGGGGAAGAGAAATTACCCATCCTGAACTAGGCAAAGAAGTATTGGACAGGATTGCTGAAGAGATAGAAGATGTTGGCGTTGTTGAACAAGCTCCTAAACTGGAAGGGAGAAATATGACTATGCTGCTTGCCCCCAAAAGTTAAGCAGCATCCCTTACACTTATATAAATAAATCAACGAGTAATTTCTAAACACTTTGTACGGATCCTCCATTAAAGCAAATAGTGGGGGTTTAGAAAGGTAAAGCTATGCCCAAAATAAAAACGAATAGAGGTGCTGCTAAAAGATTTGGGAAAACCAAGGGAGGAAAAGTAAAAAAGAATAAAGCCTATGCCAGTCATATCCTGACAAAAAAATCCTCCAAAAGGAAGAGATCCCTTCGGAAAAGTGGACTTATCGCTAAGGTTGATATGAAAGCTATTAAAAGATTGATCCCCAATCTCTAAGCAGAGAATAGTGAAAATTCAATTTTAAAAAAGTATAAGGAAAGGGTTTAAAAAATGCCTAGAGTCAAAAGAGGAGTACAAGCAAGAAAAAGAAGAAAAAAGATTTTAAAACAGGCTAAGGGATATCGAGGCACCCGCAGCAATCTCTATAAGACTGCCAGGGAAACAGTTGAGAGAGCATTAAATTATGCCTATAGAGACAGAAGAACTAAAAAGAGAGATTTTCGCAGCTTATGGATCAGTAGAATAAATGCGGCTTCCAGACTTAATGACCTTACCTATAGTCAATTCATCAAAGGACTTAAAAAGTCCAACATAATCATCGATAGAAAGTTGCTGGCGGATCTGGCAGTGTCAGATCCCCCAGTATTTTCTGAGATTTCAAATGTAGTAAGAGAAAACGTGTAGACTTCTTCATATTTACCCACCACACCACCATGAAAGAAAAGCTTGAGAAACTATCTGCTGAAGTTGAACTTGCTTTGGCAACTGCAGAAGATGAGGACCTGATTGTAAAGGTCCGAACACAGTTTCTAGGGCGCAAAGGGAAACTTACTCTTTTTATCAAGCAGCTTGGAACACTTCCTGAGAAAGAAAGACCCATAGTTGGTCAACTCATTAACCAGACAAAAAACTCCATAGAGCAACAAATCGATCAAAAACTAAAAACCATTAGTGAGAAGAAGAAAAAAGAGATCCTCCAAAAAGAAACTTTAGATATAACCCTGCCAGGAAGAAGATTCTCCCCAGGGAAAAAACATCCCATCACCCAGGTTGCCAGTGAGATTACCGCAATATTTACTGCAATGGGATTTCAGATAGCAGAGGGGCCAGAAGTAGAACTTGATTTCTACAACTTTGAGGCTTTAAATATCCCACGGGACCACCCAGCTCGAGATATGCACGACACCTTTTATATAACAGAAGAGGTGCTGCTGAGAACACATACTTCTCCGGTACAAATAAGAACTATGGAGAAGCTAAAACCTCCTGTAAGCATTATTTCTCCGGGTAAGGCCTATCGCCGTGATTCAGATGTGTCCCACACCCCCATGTTTCATCAAATAGAAGGTTTTATGGTAGGAGAAGCCATTTCATTCAGCCATTTAAAGGGTGTCCTTACAGTATTCGTCCATCAAATGTTTGGGGAAAACAGCGCTGTAAGATTCCGGCCCAGTTTCTTCCCCTTCACAGAACCAAGCGCAGAAGTGGATATTAAATGCGTCATCTGTAAAGGAGAAGGATGCAGGGTATGTTCTGGTTCCGGATGGTTAGAGATATTGGGATCGGGAATGGTGCATCCTGCCGTATTCAAAATGGTGGGCTACGACCCTCAGAAGGTTAGCGGGTTTGCCTTTGGTATGGGAATTGAAAGAATTGCCATGTTGAAATATGGCATTGATGATATACGGTTGTTTTTTGAGAATGATGTAAGATTCCTACAGCAGTTCTGAACCACGAAGCGCACGAAGGTAAATGAGAAAATGTCATTGCGAGGAACGTAGTGACGAAGCAATCTAATGTAATAACAATCTGAGTTTATCAGCGTAAATCTGTGTCCCAATTTAACACGAAGAAGGTTTACTCCTCATGCAAGTAAGTCTCAACTGGTTAAAAGAATACATTTCCATCAACCTCAATCCCAAAGAATTATCTGATCTTCTTACCATGACTGGTATTGAGGTTGAAAATGTTGTTAAGACAGGTGATAAGCTCGATGGTGTTGCCGTTGGTGAGATCATCTCTTTAAGTCCCCATCCTAACGCAGACAAACTAACGCTATGCACTGTTGAAACAGGAAGTGGTACCTGTAACATTGTTTGTGGGGCAAATAATATCAAACCAGGCGATAAAGTACCTCTTGCCATAGTCGGCACACAACTACCCAGCGGTATTTCCATCAAGAAGGCAAAAATCCGTGGCGAACTCTCACAGGGAATGCTTTGTTCCGAAGCTGAACTGGCTTTAGGGAATGATGAATCAGGCATTATGATACTCTCACCTGAAGCGAAAGTGGGTCAGCCCATTAATCTAGCCTTGGGACTTGAAGACTATATTCTTGAAATTAGCTTGACGCCAAATCGTCCAGATTGCCTTAGCATCATAGGTATTGCCCGTCAGACTGCTGCCTTCACCAGACAAACTGTGCGCTTACCAACCATCAATATTAAGGAAAAAGGTGAGGATATTAATCAACTCACCTCAGTAACTGTTGAAGCCCCGGACCTTTGCCCTCGCTACTCAGCCCGCATCATCTCTCAGATTACCATTGGTCCTTCCCCTTTCTGGATGAGAAGGCGATTGGAATCCTGTGGTATGAGATCAATAAATAATGTGGTGGATGCAACGAACTATCTGCTTTTGGAAATGGGTCAGCCCCTCCATGCCTTTGACCTGGAATTACTGGATGAGAAGAGGATTGTAGTAAAACGATCTACTCCCGGTGAACATTTTACTACTCTTGATAATAAAGAAAGGATACTCCCCAAAGATTCCTTGATGATCTGTGATGGGTTAAAACCAGTTGCCCTTGCTGGAATCATGGGTGGTCTTAATACGGAGGTTTCAGCAAAGACTAAAACCATCCTTCTGGAAAGCGCCTATTTCACTCCTTCAGGAATACTTAGAACCTCCAGGAAGATGGGTATACGTACGGAATCTTCCCAGAGGTTTGAAAAAGGGGTTGATCCCCAGGGTGTTACAATAGCCCTGAATAGGGCAGCTCAGTTTATTGCTGAGCTTGCAGGAGGTGAGGTCAACCCGGGATGCATTGACAATCATCCGAACCCTATTGCCCCACCTCCAACCATTAACCTGAGTACCAAAAGAACAAATGCCATACTGGGAACAACCTTTACTAAAGATGAAATAAAAAGAACATTAAGAGGTCTTGCCTTCACAGTCAATGATTGTGATGAAGACCAGCTGACAGCTATACCACCTTCCTATAGAGTGGATGTCAAAGAAAGTATTGATTTAATAGAGGAAGTAGCACAATTATCTGGATACGAAAAAATATCAGCGACACTGCCTCCTACCCCAAATCACCCAAAAAAAGAAGATAAATCCTTACTGTTAGAGAGAAAAACTAAAGACAATTTGACTCAACAGGGCTACAATGAAATAATCACTTACAGTTTTATTTCTCCAGCCGAACTAAAATGCTTGAACCTCCCTGCTCAAGACCATCGAATGAAAATGCTTAAAATTTTAAACCCCCTTTCTGAGGATCAATCCACGATGAGGACTACCCTCATTCCTGGTCTCCTTACCACAATGAGGAAAAACATCCATCAGAAAAACCTGGACCTTAAACTTTTTGAAATAGGCCGGATTTTCCTGGTTCAGGAAAAGGATGAGCTTCCTCAGGAAAGGAAGATGTTAGCAGCGCTTGCTACAGGTTTATATCAGGATGAATCCTGGAATACAGAAAAAAGGGACGTGGATTTCTATGACCTCAAAGGATGCTTGGAAAATCTCCTGGAAGAACTTCATGTCACAAACTACTCTTTTTCTCCCTGTCAGGACAGCCCCTTCCTTCATACTTATAAAGCTCTCAGCATTATCATTAACCATGAAAAAGTGGGGATTATGGGAGAAACACATCCCCAATTGCTGGAAAATTTTCAACTGCCTCAAAAAGTTTACATCCTTGAGCTTTCCCTCTCCCCCCTGCTTCCTCACTTCTCTGAGTACGGGGAATTTCACCATTTACCCAAGTACCCCCCCGTTTACAGGGATATTGCGCTGGTAATAGACGAAAAAACTTCAGCACAAAATGTGTATAATATAATTTATAAGTTTAAAAATAAATTTATTGAAGAAATAAAGGTTTTCGACTACTATAAGGGAAAATCAATACCAAAAGGCAAAAAAAGTCTAGCCTATCGACTAAAGTACCAGGCTTATGATCAAACGCTGACTGACATAGATGTAAATACACTGCATGAAAAACTCATAAATATTCTCTATCAGGAATTAGGCGCAGAGATAAGGAAATGATAAATTATTTTAAACTCAAAGTAAAAGGAGGAAAGAAGGATGACAAAGGCAGATATTATCGAGAGTGTCTATGAAAAAGTGGGGTTGTCAAAAAAAGAAGCGAATACCATAGTGGAACTGGTTTTTGAAACGATTAAATCAAACCTGGAAAGAGGAGAGAAAGTAAAGATCTCCCGGTTTGGTAATTTTGTTGTACGTCAAAAGAGGACCCGAAGAGGCAGAAATCCCCAAACGGGAAGTGAAATTGAAATCTCAGCCAGGAAGGTTCTTACCTTCAAAGCCAGTCCCGTTTTAAAAAAGGCTTTAAGTGAATAATGCATCCTTCTACTTACCCCATATTCCGCAAAACGTGGTGTTAGACTCACCGCTAATTGAAAATTTACCTTCAGGGATGAGGGGATCAACGAGACGTTAGAAAATAGAGGGATTATTTATACAGACAAAAAATTATTCTGACTTACACACAAAAACCATAAGATACGTTTTAAGATTCAGCTTATGGATAAAAAATCTCCGGTAGATGGGCATATTCCTGACAAGCTGTACTTCAAAATAGGTGAAGTGAGTAAAATCACCAGGATACAGCCTTACGTCTTAAGATACTGGGAATCTGAATTTAAAACCATTAAACCTTCAAGAACCAAATCAAAACAAAGGATATACCGCAAAAATGATGTAGAGATCATCCTGGAAATCAAAAGAATGCTCTATGAGGAAAAACTTACCATTGCAGGCGCCCGGAAAAAACTGCAGGAACTAAAATCCAAAGGGAAAAAGCAGCTCCAATTTGACTTTGATGGCAAAAAAGATCACAGAAATATTTTGAAAGAAATTAAAAGGGAGTTGAAAGCAATACGCAAAATGTTAGGCTGAAATTTCCCCCTACCTTAATACTTTCTATTTTTTATCTCCCAACTGTAATTTTAGAAAACTTGTTCCAATACTAAACAACCAGTACTGTTTTGAGGAAATCTTTTTACCTTTTCTGAAAAATATATGAAGAAAAAATTATTTCATCCGATATAGTAGAAGACAATAATCTCATAATATTAAGCATGTATAAATAACCTTTACAAAGAGAAAGGAGAAATAAATTCATGGAAGCTGTTCAAGAAAAAATAGTAGACATGACTGAACTCCTCAAATTTGCAATAAAAAGTGGTGCATCTGACTTACACATCAGCTCTGGAGAGTCTCCGATGTTTAGAATTCATGGTGACATGAGAAGGATTGAGATGGAGCCTTTAAGCGGAGAAGAAGTACACACCATGATCTATGATATCCTTAATGATCAACAGCGAAAGATCTTTGAGGGAACTCGTGAGCTTGATTTTTCCATTGCTCTTGGTGAATATGGACGTTTCAGGGTAAATGTTTTTGCTCAAAACAGGGGAGAAGCAGCAGTTTTAAGAACCATCCCCAACAAAGTAAAAAGTTTTGAAGAGCTGGGACTCCCCAGGATATGTCGATCTGTTGCAAAAGCGGAAAAGGGACTGGTTCTTGTTACCGGTCCTACTGGCTCTGGTAAATCAACCACACTGGCAACTATGGTAGATTCGATAAATGCCAGCTACAGCAAGCATATTGTTACCATAGAGGACCCCATAGAGTTTATACACGAGTCTAAAAAATGTCTGGTTAATCAAAGAGAAGTAGGTGAACACACCCATAGTTTTGCAAACGCCCTAAGAAGTGCTTTAAGAGAAGACCCTGATGTAATTCTTGTTGGCGAGATGCGAGATTTAGAAACGATCTCTCTGGCACTAACTGCAGCAGAAACCGGCCATCTTGTTTTTGCTACCCTCCACACAAGCAGTGCTCCCAAGACGATTGATCGAATCGTAGATGTCTTCCCGGCGGGCCAGCAGGCTCAAATAAGAACCATGTTATCAGAAACACTCTATGCCGTAATCTCCCAGATTTTATTGAAACGGACAGACGGAACAGGAAGAATCCCTGCTCTCGAAGTTATGATATGTACAGCTGCGATAAAAAACCTTATCCGAGAAGCGAAAACGGCCCAGATATTATCCACTCTCCAAACGAGTCAGAAGTATGGGATGCAAACAATGGAAATGGCAGTCAAAGGTCTTCTGGAGAGAAAGCTCATTTCTCCGGAAGAAGCACAACCCATATTGTCCGACATGACCAAAACGCCTAGTAATTAAACAGCAAAATTTTCGACCATCATTTGCAGGAGATCCTCATGAATATCAGAGATTTATTGGCTGTCATGGTAAAAGAGAACTCTTCCGACCTTTATATTACTGTCGATAGTCCTCCTATGTTTCGCACAGAAGGCATCACAAGACCCTATGGTGAAAAACATATTACAGCTCCCCAGGCAGAGGAAATGTCAGCTTCTATCATGACCGAAAAGCAAAAAATAAAATTTGCTGAAACTCTGGAGATGAATTTGGCACTTCACTATCCTGAATTAGGTCGTTTTCGTGTCAATATCTTTAGGCAAAGGGGGTTAACAGGTCTGGTCATACGTCAGATTAAAGAGGAAATCAAATCGATCGATGACTGGAAATTACCTCCTATACTGAAAGAAATCGTCCTTTCTAAAAGAGGTCTGGTATTAATAGCAGGGAGAACGGGGACAGGGAAGTCAACTACTCTGGCAGCAATGATTGATCACCGCAATGAAAATTCCACCGGCCATATTGTGACCATTGAAGATCCTATCGAATTTGTCTACCGTCACAAAAAGATGATTGTCACGCAACGTGAAATTGGTATCGATACCCATTCCTTCGATAATGCCCTGAGAAACGTAATGCGGGCAGCACCTGATGTCATTCTGGTCGGAGAAATTCGGGATTTAGAAACAATGGAAGCAGTCATTACTTTTGCAGAGACAGGACATCTGGTTCTAGCAACGCTCCATGCCAATAATGCTAATCAAGCAATAGAAAGAGTATTGAATTTCTTCCCTCATGAAAGGCATGCACAGATTCTTCTACAACTCTCCCTTAATTTAAAGGCAATAATCTCTCAACGTCTTATTCCCTCCACTGATGGCACTAGAGTTGCGGCGATGGAAATACTTTTAGACACCCCCAGAGTAAAAGATTTAATCCATAAAAACCAGGTTTCTGTACTTAAAGAGGCTATGGCACAGGGAACTGGGGAAGGTATGCAAACTTTCGATCAAGCTATTTTCTATCTTCATAAGCAGGGAAGATTGGATTACGATAATGTCCTGGCTTATGCAGACAGCGTTAACGACTT
>CBDTTR010000050.1:0-10317 GCA_965363405.1 uncultured bacterium
TGAAAATTGTGGTTGCAAAAACAAGACTATAATAACGAATCTGAATAGGTCCAAGTCGGAGCAGTATAGGATCTAAATTAAATATAAAACCCTCATTCATAAGATATTCCTCAGTCTATTAATGTAGAAATAATTTTTCTATAACAGAATGATCTTTTCATCCCAAAGGTTCTCTTGTTGATAAACATAGGCTTACAAGAAAATTACCTGATGATAAGAGCAAAAAATCCCTGATTAGGGATGCTGGGGAATTTTACTAGACGGCATAATAATGCCATATTATAGAGCAACAAACTGCTAAAATCTATCTTTTTGTAGATCTGTCTGGACGCTTTCTTATTTCACGCAGCATACGGGCATCTTCCTGATGCCGCGGGTTTTCTATACGGCTTTTTATGCGAATGAGGCTGTCAAGGCCTATCCAGTTCGCTTTGGTATTGACTTGTATGTCAACGAAAACAATCATCTCCAGATGTATATAAAATTGATTCTGAGTGAAACTTTGCAAAAAGGTCAGGAATGACAAAATCTCTTCATGACCTGACAGCCGAGATTGGATGCACTTGGCAATGACTATTGCATTTTTGAGAAAGATTATTTGTTGACAGGCCTAGAAATATTGTTAAAATCTAACCTCAAGAAAAGATATAGATTTAATTTCAAATGGAGGGAAGGGAAAAATGAAAGGATTATTAAGTTTAGTTATTCTGGTATTGGATATTGTTGCTATTATCGATGTAATAAGAAGTTCAATGGATACAGGCAAAAAAATTCTTTGGATTATTCTGATAATAGTTTTGCCCATCATTGGTTTAATACTTTATTTCTTTATAGGAAGGAAAAAGTAGAAAGATAAAAATACTGAATATTTAGGATTTTTATAAAAGGAGATACTATGAAAACGCTTCGGCAAGTTGGTTCTCTCGCATTTGTCCTTGGTCTTTTCACTTCATTGTTTGCTGGATTGCCGTGGTATGTAACAGTGGCTGATGATCCAGTTATCCCCTGGTGGCTCAGGATAGCGGTTTACGGTTTACTGGGTGGTATCCTTGTCGTATTGGTTACATTGGTTTCAGAACAAAAGAAACAAAAGACATCGGTAGATGAATTTTTAACTGACGAAACAGCATCTCGGATTTTGCTGTTGAATTCTCTTGAAGTTCCAGGTCGGGAGATTTCTGATATTCTTGGTCTTGTTCAGGGTCATACGATATTCGCCATTTGGCTTGGGAAAGATCTATCTGCAATAGTGCGATTGATCCTTGGAGGTGAGTTGACTGAGTATACAGAAATGATGGGAAGGGCTCGTCAAGTGGCTATGAATAGGATGATTGCTCAGGCTGAAAAGATAGGGGCGGATGCAATCATAAATATTCGTTATACAACTACCAGTGTTGTAGGAAGTGCGGCAGAACTTTTTGCTTACGGTACAGCTGTTAAGCTCAGAAAATAAACCTTCTAACGTTGTTTATTACCTAACATCTCAATAAAAACCTCTATTTTCATTCTATTTCTACTATCCAGGGTTGATGGTTGATCCCCCTCTATGGTTAAGATAGGAAGACCTATTGTCTTCTTTAAAATAGCATCTTCAATCTGTCTGAAGCAGAAAGACTGGACGTAATGGATCAATCCATCGATTTTCCTTCGTTCCACCTCCTTTTTGATATCTTCAATTCGAGTAAAAATGTCGTATGGATAGGTGTATTTTAAATATTGCTCTAATAAAGAAGTGGTGGGGTAGGGCATGCTGAATTGACGTTGCATTTCGTTAAAGACGACTCTGGCATTTAAACTCTCTATAAACGTATAGAGGTCGCTAAATACTGGCGGAACACCGATGTACCCCAACCTTATCTCTTCACTGTATCTATTTCGTTTTTGCAAGGACTTTAAGAAACTATCTGTTTCTATATCAAATGCTGTGAGGTCCTGGTTCATATCGCTGGTGCATACCTGAAAGTAATGATTTTCCTCACCTGATACAGTATCCTCTTTCCACGTTAACTCATCAATGTGATGAACATTTTTCCTGATAGCATCTAATTCATGTTTTGCGTTCAAGCAGTTTTCGTCATTTACCTTATAGTGATCCATCAACTTATTTAAACTTATCGAGAGTAATTCTGGGTCCCTGTCATAGGGATAAAAAAACGGGATGACCTTAATTCCTTTAAATTGCAATGTTTCCATAAGGGCATGTGTATTACTGCAATCACCCTGAGTGACGGCAATAACCTCTGAAACATCAGTTTGAAACACAACGCTGTAAATACCTTTAATCCAGTTGCAGACGTTTCTGGGGAACCCATCACTCTCTGCTCTTTCAAGCAAATCCTTCTTATTGGGATGGGTGATAAAAACATTGTTTAGGTCAACAGGAATTTTTTTAGCAGCAATCAGAATTTCTAAAGGGATAGTTGTAGTAAACCCTACTTTATTCATAGTGTTGGTATTCTTGGGAATCTTAAGACACTTCGTGAGCAGTTCCTTAAGATTTGGAAATTAGTAAAACGATTTGGTAGATAATAACTGTTGTGATAGCAGCTACAGGGATAGTAACAAACCATGAGGTGATAATGTTGCGGATAACTCGCAGATTAAGAGTAGCAATACCTCTTGCAAAGCCTACACCAATGACAGATCCCACCATTGTATGAGTAGTTGAAATGGGTATTCCCAACTTAGAAAAAACCAATACTGTAGTTGCTGTTGAAAATTCTGCTGCAAAACCTCTCGTTGGGGTAATTTCAGTTATTTTTCTGCCAATTGTTTCGATAACTTTATATCCGTATGTTGATAATCCTATGATGATGCCAATACCACCCAACAGCAAAATCCAGGTGGGAACTGCAACATCCATAATGATTGAGTTTGTCTGTGAAATACTAAAAATGGCCGCTACTGGCCCTATGGAGTTCGCCACATCATTAGCACCATGTGCAAAAGCAATGTAACAGCCAGTATAAATCTGTAAGTGTCCAAAGATTTTTTCGACCTTTAGATACTGTTCTTTTTGGTTTTGTGGAATTGTCTCTTTTCTGATTACAATCCATGTAATATAGGCACCAATTGCACCAACAACAAGAGCAATAGAAAAAGCCTGAGAAAAGGGGAAGTCAAGATGAAGATTCTTAAGTCCTTTGTATATTACAGAGATAACAATGATGCTAAACTGTACAAAAACAACAATAGGAGCGACCTTAATTGCGGCTTGATAAGGGTGCTCTTTTGCCAGTATAAGTTTCCTAATGATATTAAAAAGTGTGAATGAAACCAACCCGCCAAGCATTGGAGAAATAATCCATCCAGAGGAAATTAATCCAATCTTAGCCCAGTTTACGGAATCAATTCCTGCGCTTATAAGCCCAAAACCAAAAAGTGAACCCACAATGGCATGAGTTGTTGATATGGGAAAGCCGAAGAAGGTTGCACCATGCTGGAAAAGGGCAGCCGCAAGTAATGCCGAAAACATGCCGTAAGCAAGGAGATCTGGTTGGGTCGAGAAAAAGAGAGGATCAATAATACCTTTTCTTACTGTGTCTGTTACGTGACTTCCTACCAGGAATGCACCTAAAAATTCAAATATGCCGGCAATAATGATGGCACGCTTTAGGGTAACGGCTTTTGAACCAACGACTGTGGCCATTGAGTTAGCCACATCATTAGCACCGATACTCCAGGCTGAATAGAAACCTATTATGATCGCTAGATAGAGAAGAATAGTGTTTCGCCTTTTCTGTCGTGTTATGAAAAAAGCTGATGAAAAAAAATAGAAGTTGACTAGTTTTGTATAGGTTTAATCAGGTTCGGGAAAGAATCAGATGCCTTAGATTATCACCACAATTTTCTGCGTAGTTAGAAAGATTACTAAGGACTTCAACAATTTTCATTATGAAAATGATGGTCATAGGATCTAATTGACTTTCCATATTTAATAGATTTTTAATCAACTCTCTTGATTGATTATCGGATTGCCACTCCATTTTTCCGATTACGTCTACTGTTTTAAGCACTGTCTCCGAGGCGGGACCGGTAAAGGATACCTCCATCAGCGTTTCCAATTCTTCGTTTGCTTTAAGCAGCATTCTACAGGTATCAATAACCTGGTTAACGAATTTCTGAAAATCATTTGTCAGGGGGCTTGGAAGTTTTGTCTTCCTGAGGGTGAGAACAACGCATAGATCCTCAGCTGCATCGGCTATATTATCCTGGTTGTGCAATATTCTTAAAAGGTCTCCCCGGGGGACAGGATAAAACAGAGATTTTGGCAAACTGCTTCGAATGGTTATCTTTAATTGATCTGCCTCGTTTTCTTTCCGTGAGATTTCGTATCGCAACCTCTCGATTTCATCCCAGTCCTCTCGAAGCCATGCCTTAATGACTGGTTTAATAAGCTCAATACACTCCTGCACCTTTTTTGAATGTTCAATGATGGGACCAAAAGGTGATTTTTTAAATAATCTATCAAGTAAAGTCATAGAAGTCTCCTAAGATTTATTATTGTTTTGTTCTTATGAGACAGATACTATTACAACCTTTTTTATAATGCAAATATTTTCTGAAATTTATATTCTGGGAAATTAATCGACAGCATGATTTCTTGAATCAGCTTGACAATTCATGGGTGTTAACCTACTATCCATCAAAAACTTAGTACTGTTATGCCATGCACCTGTGACGATGGAAGAATAGCTTTCATTGCAAGTGATGGAGTTATCGAATGTTTCGAAAGGACAACAACGTTAATTGGCATGGGTACTTCAAACCTTAGTCGATTAGTTGGGATATGAAAAACGTGTTAGAAAAATCGATTGGAATCTTCGATTCTGGAATTGGTGGATTAACCGTTTTGAAAGAAATTATTCGGGTGCTCCCCGCTGAACAAACAATTTATTTGGGGGATACAGCCAGGGTCCCTTACGGCACCAAATCTGCCGAGACCATAAAACGATATGCGTTGGAGGATGCTCAGTTCCTTACTCATCAGGGCATCAAACTACTGGTTGTTGCCTGCAATACGGCATCGTCAATCTCCATTCCGTCGTTACGAGATAAACTTGACATCCCAATTGTGGAAGTGATCGGGCCAGGCGCAAAGAAAGCAGCAGCAACAACCCGGTTGGGAAAAGTAGGTGTTATCGGCACAGAGGCAACCATCAAGAGCGATGCCTATGCTAATCAGATAAAAAGCTTCAATCGAGATATTGAGGTGATCAGTAAAGCGTGTTCACTTTTTGTTCCACTGGTTGAGGAAACATGGGATGATGGGGACGATGCATCTTGCCTTAGTGAATTAAAAACCATTGCAGTAAAGAGATACTTGAAAGAATTAAAGGAAAAGGGAATCGATACCCTGGTGCTGGGTTGCACCCATTACCCCCTATTAAAGGATACGATTGATAGCTTTATGGGTGAAGAGGTCAAATTGATTGATTCAGCAGAAGAAACAGCAGAAGAGGTTTTGAAATTAGTAGAGGGAATGAAACTGCGAAATCATTCGACCAGCAAGGGCCATTGCAAATATTTTGTAACGGATGCACCGGAACGATTTATCAAATTGGGCAAGAGGTTTTTGGGGACGGAATTGGAAGACGTGAAGCAAGTTGAGGTTAAATTCCTTTGAATTCGTTTGGTAACAATTGATGGCAAAAAAAACTTCAAAAAGAAAAAAAGTTAAACGCAAGTCATCCTGGCTAAAGTTTACCATCGCAATGATTATCCTTGTGTGTGGGCTGCTTTACATACTTAAGGAATATGGTGACCTGGATATTTCAAAGGATTTGCTAAAAGGATATATCCCAAAGACAGAGATAGAAGTGGCGCTTTATTTTACTGATCCTCATTCGGATTATTTAGTCGAAGAACAAAGAATAATTAAACATGTATTTTCTCAGCAGCAAAAGATTAGACGAACGGTTGAAGAGCTTATCAAAGGACCAAAAGGAAAGTTAATCCGCACTATCCCATCGACTACCAGATTGAAAGATGTACGAATTGACAGCGATGGGGTGGTTTGGCTGGATTTCAGTTCCAACCTATCACAGGACCATCCAGGTGGAAGTTCATCAGAAATAATGACAGTATATTCAATTGTTAATACTGTTTTGTTAAATTTTAATGAAGTTGCAAAAGTTAGAATATTAATTGATGGTGCAGAGGTAAAAACTCTGGCTGGACATATTGATTGCAGCAAGCCTTTTCTAGTTGATAAAGATTTTGTAAAGTGAGTTCGTATGGCAAGTAAAAGCAAATTATCTCAAATCAGAAATATTGGCATTATCGCTCATATTGATGCGGGAAAAACTACGGTAACCGAGAGGATGCTATACTATACAGGCCGCACGTATAAGATAGGGGAAGTACATAATGGTGAAGCAACAATGGATTGGATGCATCAGGAACAAGAGAGAGGTATTACGATTACTTCTGCTGTAACTGCTTTTAACTGGCTAAAACATGAAATTCATTTGATTGATACTCCTGGTCATGTTGATTTTACAATCGAAGTAGAAAGATCTTTGAGAATATTGGATGGGGCAGTGGTAATCTTCAGTGGTGTGGAGGGAGTGGAACCGCAATCGGAAACTGTTTGGCATCAGGCTGATAAGTATCGAGTTCCCCGTGTTGCATTTGTTAATAAGATGGATAGGGTGGGGGCAGATTTCTCTAACACCATTGATATGATGATTCACAAACTTGGTGCCCGTCCTGTTGCAATACAACTCCCCTGGGGTAAAGAAGATAACTTTAAAGGAGTTATAGATTTAATTAAACAAAGGGGGATATTATGGAATGAAGATAAACTTGGCGCAACTTTTGACTTGGTTGATATACCCATGGAATTGAGAGAACAGGCTGATAAATATCGCCATCTACTTCTGGAAACAGTGGTGGAAAAAGATGATGCAATTATGGAAAAGTATTTATCAGGTGATGAAATTACTGAAAGAGAAATAAAAACACTTTTGAGAAAAGCAACATTGGATATGAGTGTGGTTCCAGTTTTATGTGGAGCAGCTTTAAGGAACAAAGGCATACAAACTCTTACAGATGCAATAGTGGATTATTTGCCTTCCCCCAGTGAAGTTCCGCCCATCGAAGGTATCAATCCAGATACTAAAAAGAAAGAACGTCGGCAAAGTGACGATCAAGAACCATTTTCCGCACTTGCTTTTAAAGTTATTATGGACGAAGGGAGGAAGTTAACCTACTGTCGTGTCTATTCTGGAACCCTGAAAGCTGGTCAGGAAGTCTTTAATTCAACGAGGAAATCAACAGAAAAAGTTGCTCGTATATTTAAGATGCATGCAAACAAAAAAGAGAGAATTGGGGAGGTTAAGGCTGGAGATATTGTAGCAGCAGCCGGTTTAAAGGCGACCACAACGGGAGATACTCTCTGCGAGGAAAAGCATCCTATTGTTTTGGAAACTATTGAATTCTATAAACCAGTGATGCTTATTGCAGTTGAACCCAGGGCAACCGCTGACCAGGATAAATTGTCATTCTCACTTTCAAAAATCGCTGAAGAAGATCCTACCTTAAAAGTGAGGTTTGATGAGGATTCCGGACAGACGATAGTATCTGGTATGGGAGAGTTGCACCTGGAAGTGATGGTTACACGTTTAATTGAAGATTTTAATGTGCCGGTAAAAGTAGGAAAGCCTCAAGTCGTTTACAGGGAATCAATTTCTGAGTCTGTAGAATCGGAGGGAAAATTTGAAAAAGAGATTGCGGGCGAGAATAATTTTGGGCATGTTGTTTTGAAAATTGTGCCATTATCCAGGGGGGAGGGGATTAAGTTTGAAAACATGATCAAAGATGAGATTATACCGGATACATACATTAATGATATTGAAAAAGGTGCCAGGGAAGCAACTTTGAGCGGAGTTTTATCAGGATATCCTCTTGTCGATTTAAAAATAAACCTTGTTGGTGGTTCCTATAAAGAAAATTTGTCGTCCCCCTTGGCGTATAAGATTGCGGCATCTACAGCATTGCGAGAGGGATGTCAAAAAGCAAAACCCCTTCTCTTAGAGCCTATTATGAAAATTGAGATTGTATTACCCAATGAGTTTGTCGGAGAAGTTATAGGCAATTTAAATGCCAGGGGGGGGAAGGTGAAAATGATAGATGCAAAAGGGAAGATAAGCATCATTGATGCAAAAGCACCGCTTAAACGTATGTTTGGTTATACTACCAGCTTACGATCTGAAACTCAGGGTAGAGGGAGTTTCACGATGCATTTTTCACATTACGATACGGTTGATTGAACAATTTAGTAATTTAGGGATTGGTTTGTATTGGCACGATTGATAAGATATCTAATAATTACTCAATACCTGAATTCCTAAATTTCCGAATTGTTTTATTTATATTAGCATTTCGGATTTTCATAACCTATCGGATCTTTCAAACCAGCTTCTTTAAAACCTCTCAATCTAAGGAAACAACTATCACACACCCCGCATGCCTTATTGTTTTTCTTGTAACAGGACCAGGTTAGATGAAGTGGAGCTATTAGCTCCATTGCTTTGATAATGATATCTTTTTTCTTAAGATTGATAATCGGTGTCATTATGGTGATATAAGTGTCTGGCTTAGTCCCTTTTTTAATAAGTTGATTAAAAGCTTTAAAAAAGGTTATTCTACAATCAGGATAACCAGAGCTGTCTTGCTCAACAGCACCAATAAATATCTGATTTGCGCCAATAACTTCTGCCCAGGATGTAGCTATGGCAAGAAGGTGGGTATTCCGGAACGGTACGTAGGTCGAAGGTATTTCAAAAGAGTTCGGTTTAGGCTTTTCAATTTTTCTTGTTTCGTCAGTTAGGCTTGATCCGCCAATCTCCTTTAGATAGCTGATGTCAGCAACAAGGCGCCTTTTCACACGATAATAGTCAGCTATGTCGTTAAAGGCTTTTAATTCTCTTTCTTCAGTCCTTTGACCATAATTGACATGAAGAAATGCTGTTTTATGATGTTGGTGAGCGATAGCAGCAGCAACACAACTATCCATACCACCACTAACTAAAACGATAGCTAAGTTTTTATCCATTGGATAATAAAACGTGACAATTTATATTAGTTATGATAGTAATATAAAATGTAAATATTATCAAATGTTAAAGGAGAGTAAATTATGAAAGAAAGAGTTGAGAAGGTTATAGACAAGATAAGACCTGTCTTGCAGGCGGATGGCGGAAATATCGAGTTAGTTGATGTAGTTGATGGTGTTGTTAAAGTGAAATTAATGGGTGCTTGTGCAGGTTGCCCTGGTGCTCAGATGACTTTAAAGATGGGCGTTGAGAAGGCCCTGAAAGAGGAAATACCGGAAGTAAAGTCTGTAGAATCAGTATAAATTTTTATATATTTTCAACCATCCATATAAATATATCCCCGTTTCACCTAATCTGGGATATATTTTGTATTTAAAGGAGTTACAATTATTATCTAAAGTAATCTCTCAATATATCGTCATGGTCAAAAGCCAGCGGTTGAGGGATTTTATCTTTATTAAATATACCTATCTCGCTGGCATCGTCAGCAGCAACTGGTTCCCCTTTGGCATTTGCTATAAAGACGGTTGTAATGGTATGCTTCCTTGAGTCTCTTTTTGGATTAGAGTATGTTCGTAACTGAGATGTTAAAGTGATTTCAAGTGAAGTTTCCTCTTTTGCCTCACGGATGGCCGCTTCCTCTAATGATTCACCATAGTCAACAAATCCTCCCGGCAATGCCCAGCCAAAAGGAGGGTTTTTTCTCTTAATCAAAACAATTCCACCATTTTCCATTTCGATAATAATATCGACAGTAGGGTAGGGATGAAGGTATTTCTCAATTTCTTTTCCGCAATGGGGACATTTTTTAGGTTTAATCGACATAATTTGAGTAAATCACAATATGGGATTTCGAAATCAGAGAATAAAATTATCTGGTTATCCAAAAATCTCCAGTTGAATACCCTGATGAAATTATTAACAATACTGGATTCCCGCTTGCGCTGGAATGACAAGTTTCTTCAATCGGTTCCACCCTTGCCTGTCATCCCTGCGAAAGCAGGGATCCAGGAACTGATAGACAACTTGAGTATTGTAGATAAGCAGATAAAATTATTAGAAAAAAATATTCTAGCATTAAGAATAACTACCATATACTGCAAATGATTTAAGAATACAAGGAACATGTTTTATTTTAAAAAATATTTGCGTTAGTGTTTAATCCAATATTTTCTTGACAGAGCGTAAATTAGCTGGTAGATATAATATTGGGCGGGTAGCTCAGTTGGGAGAGCATCTGCCTTACAAGCAGGGGGTC
>CBDTTR010000051.1:0-10208 GCA_965363405.1 uncultured bacterium
ATGGATATGCCTTCGTTGTAAAATCGTTCCAACTGCACGTTTCGCCACGGTTTTCAGCGCCTCGCTACGATACCTACTGCAAAATCTGGGTTAAAACTTAGAACTATATGAATTGTGTGAAAAAATAAGGGGAGCAGAGGAGTGGAAAAACCATGGAAAAAACATTACACCGATGGTGTACCGGGTACTTTGCAGTATCCTAAAATAGCCATCGATGAAATGCTCAGAAATACCTCGCAAAACTATCCTGAAAATACGGCGCTCATCTTCGGTGGAAACAGGATTAGTTACCAGGTACTTGATCACCTGGTAGATAGATTTGCAAGTGGACTATTCAATCTCGGTATCAAAGAAGGTGACCGTGTGGCTTTACTCCTACCTAACTGCCCTCAAATGGTTATAGCTTTCTATAGTATTTTTAGAATAGGGGCTATTGCTGTTCCTGCCAATCCCATGTATCAGGAGAGGGAGATAGCTTACCAGATAGAAAATTCCGGAGCTCGGACCCTGATTGCTTTAGATCTTTTATACCCTCGGGTTTCGTCAATAAAAGATCCGTCCAATCTTAAAAATATTATTATTACTTCAATTAAAGAATATTTGCCCCCTTTAAAACAGATGCTCTACCCCATATTTCAGATGAGAGGGGATCATAAGGTATCGGCAGGGAAGGGTACAGGAATGTTTAATTTTAAGGATTTGATTACTGGAGGTTCATCTGATTGTCCTTCAGTTACAATATCACCAGATGATATTGCAATCCTGCAATATAGTGGAGGCACGACTGGTGTTTCAAAGGGTGCGGAATTAACACACAGCAATATCGTTTCTAATACTTACCAGATGAGTGCTTGGTATTATACAATAAGAGAAGGAGAAGAAGTTATCCTGAGCATTTTGCCCCTGTTTCATACCTATGGTATTGCTGCCTGTATGAATCTTTCGATTGTCAGTGGAAGTTCTATGGTGCTGATACCCCGTTTTGTGCCGAAAGATATCTTAAAGGCAATTCAGGACTATCGAGTTACTTTTTTCCCAGGCATTCCAGGAATCTATGCTGCTTTGAATAATTATAAAAATATTAAGAAATGGGATATTTCATCAGTTAATTATTGTATTTCGGGTTCGGCACCACTTCCTATCACGGTCATAGAAGAATTTGAGAAACTGACAGGTGGAGTGATTATGGAAGGATATGGTTTAACAGAAGCTTCGCCTGTTACCCATTCCAATCCTGTGCATAAGGAGAGAAAGATTGGAAGTATTGGTCTGCCTTTAGCGGATACGGATTGTAAGATTGTTGATATTGAAGACAGTGAAAAAGAAATGCCTCTGGGAGAGGCCGGTGAACTCTGCATTAAAGGACCACAAGTTATGAAAGGGTACTGGAATATGACAGCTGAAACTGATCTTGCAATAAAAGACGGCTGGCTTTATACTGGTGATATTGCACGGATTGATGAAGATGGTTACTTTTATATTATTGATAGAAAAAAAGATATGATTATTTCTGAAGGATTTAACATCTATCCCAATGAGATTGATGAGGTGGTTTTAAAGCATCCCAAGGTTTTTGATGCTGCAGCTGTAGGAATACCTGATCGGCTCCGGGGAGAAAAGGTAATGCTCTACGTTGTGTTAAAAGAAGGGGAGGTTGCTGCGCAGGAAGAGATAGTCTGTTTTTGCAGAGAAAATCTGGCGAAGTACAAGGTCCCAAAAAAAGTTGAATTCAGAAAGGAACTTCCTAAAACACCAGTAGGAAAGGTATTGAGGAGAGTACTGAGGGAAGAAGCTATAAAGGGAGAAGGTTGAAGAATGCCAAATCCTAAACCTGAAGCACTAAATAAGGAGAACAAATGATACCACGCTATACCAGGAAAGAAATGGGGAATATTTGGGAGCCTGAAAACAGGTTCAGGAAATGGCTTGATATTGAGATACTTGTTTGTGAAGCACTTAATAAATTGGGAGAGATACCGAATTCATCTTTAAAGAATATCAAGAGGAATGCCTCTTTTGATATAGGACGAATCGATGAGATTGAACGTGAAGTGAAGCATGATGTTATTGCCTTTCTTACAAGTGTGTCTGAGCATGTAGGTGACGATGCCCGCTATATTCACATGGGCATTACCTCTTCAGATATCTTAGATACTTCTCTGTCTCTTTTGCTCAAAGAGGCGTCTATGCTTATCATCAAGGATACAGAACGTCTTCTTGCTGTTTTAAAGGAGAAGGCATTAAAACACAAACAGACAATCATGATAGGGAGAACCCATGGAATACATGCGGAACCCATCACCTTTGGTTTCAAGATGGCTCTATGGTATGAAGAGATGAAAAGGAATCTTACGCGAATGCAAAGAGCCAAAGAAACTATAAGCTATGGTAAGATTTCTGGAGCAGTGGGAACCTTTGCTCATACTTCACCCTTCGTGGAAGAATATGTTTGTAAGAAGTTAGGGTTGAAACCTGCCCCTGTATCGACCCAAATTATCCAGCGAGATAGACATGCTGAATTTTTTGCTACACTGGCTATTGTTGCCAGCTCCCTTGATAACTTTGCACAGGAGATAAGACTGCTGCAGAGAACTGAGGTTGGAGAGGTAGAAGAATTTTTCTCCAAAGGACAGAAGGGGTCATCAGCAATGCCTCACAAACGCAATCCAGTTCTTTCGGAAAATCTGTCTGGCCTTGCTCGAGTGGTGCGTTCTCATGCATTAACGGCTTTTGAGAATGTTACCCTCTGGCATGAAAGGGATATCAGTCACAGTTCGGCAGAGAGAGTGATTGGACCGGATAGTACCATTTTGATTGATTTCATGCTTAACCGCTTTACTTCTATAGTGGAGCAATTGGTTGTTTATCCTAAACAGATGGAAAAGAATTTAAACCTGACGAATGGTATCTTCTTTTCACAAGCCATAATGCTCCGGCTGGTCAAAAAAGGTTTAAGTAGAGAGAATGCTTATCGAGTGGTGCAAAAAAGTGCTTTAAAAGCATGGGATGAGGGTAAGGATTTTAAAAATGTTATTGCTAAGGACAGTGCTGTAAAGAAATATCTTAGCAAAAAAGAGATTGAGCAGTCGTGTAATATGAAAAACTATCTTAAACATATAGATGATATTTTTTTAAGAGTGTTTGGGAAAAAAGGATGATGTGTAAAGATTTTAAAGGAGCTGTATTTCTAGATAGAGATGGAACGATCAGCGAGGAAGTTGGCTATATTAGTAACCTTGACCAGTTTCAGCTTATGCCTAAATCAGCAGAGGCTGTGAAATTAATGAATGAGTGTGGTTTAAAGGTAATCGTTGTCACGAACCAGGCTGGTGTTGCAAAAGGGTATTTCCCTGAAGAGATGGTAAGCCGAGTTCACAAGAAAATGGAAAAAATATTGTCGGATCAAGGTGCATTTCTTGACGGCATTTATTATTGCCCACACCATCCCGAAGGGGTTGTTGAAACATACCGTAAAAAGTGTGAATGCAGGAAGCCTGCTTCAGGATTGCTCAGACAGGCTTCAGAGGAACATGGTATTGACATTGCTAGCTCTTATATGGTGGGAGACAAAATGGCAGATGTGGAATGTGCCCATCGGATAGGAGTTAAAGGGGTTTTAGTACTAACTGGTTATGGTAAGGATGAACTTAAAAAGATAGAAGGTACTAGAATAAGAAGGCCTGAATACGTGGCAGACGATATTTTTGATGCAGTCAAATGGATTGTGAACGATCTTGACATTGAGAAAAATGGAGATACTAATCGTAAAATTGAGTGCCATCGGTGATGTAATTCACACACTGCCCGCCCTTGATGCTCTGCACCACAATTTCCCTGAGAGTAACATAACCTGGCTGGTTGAGGAAAAGTCATGTGATATCATTAACGATCACCCTTATCTTAAAAGAGTGGTTGTTTCTAAAAGAAAAAGGTGGCTTAAGGACTTAAAAAAACCTTCATTGTGGTACCATACCTTAAAAGAAATCACTGTCTTTATTAGAGAGTTGAGATCTAAGGACTATGATTGGGTTATCGACTTCCAGGGCTTGCTGAAAAGTGGTTTGTTAGTTTTTTTGAGCAGAGGCAAAAGGAAGATAGGGTATGACAGGACAAGGGAATTGAGCTACTTCTTTCTTAATGAGAGGATTCCTCCATATCCTCTGGATCAGCATGCAGTAGAAAGAAATATGAATATTGTGAGGTTTTTAGGTGTAAAACCTGATAGGGTTGCCTTTGACCCATTAGAGAAAAAACTCAACAATTTTGGGAATGGTTTAAAGACGAATCAAAATTCCACAACGGGTTTTACTATTCCTATTGGTGAGGAAGATAAAAGTAAGGTTCAACGCTTTCTTTCAGCTAATAAGATAAGTACATCCAGGCTTTTGATAGCAATAAATTCTCAGGCTGGTTGGGTAACAAAGCTTTGGCAGCCATTAAAGATGGCAAAACTTTCTGATAGACTCATAGAAAATTATGGTGCTCAAATTATTTTTACCGGAGGAAAGGATGACTATCAATCCATTGAAGACATTCTATCTTTGATGGAACATAAGGCTCTCAACAGTTCTGGTGAAACCAGTTTAAAAGAGCTTTCTTTCCTTTTGAGTTTATCAGACTTAATGATTACAACGGATTCTGGTCCAATGCATATTGCTTCTGCTATGGGCACGCCTACTGTTGCCCTTTTTGGTCCAACTGCTCCATGGAGAACAGGTCCATATTCTAATAATGCAATTATTTTAAGAAATAATATTTCCTGTAGCCCTTGCTTTAAAAGAAAATGTGATATCAAATCCTGCATGGACAGGATTTCAGTAGAAGAAGTGTTGGATACAGTAGTTAAACAGCTTGGGCGTGGTGATGCAAAGAATTGATTTTGGGACGTAGGTTCACTCTTTATGTTGATTGAATTAAACGATAATGTTTCGAGTTACGGGTTACGAGTTGCGTGATAAGTAATTAATGTAAGTATGTTGTTAAAATCGTGACAAGTAAGACTATTTCCAACCGGGTGAATCTGCAAAAGCTGCATTCTAATTTAAGTTAACCAATAGATAGGAAGGAAGCCTTATTATGCGATCGCTGGTTACAGGAGTAGCGGGATTTATCGGTTCACATTTAGCGGAAAGGTTGATCAAAGAAGGGCATGAAGTAGTAGGGATAGATTGTTTTACAGACTACTATGCCAGATCCATTAAAGAGAAGAATTTAAAAGGACTTTTACAATTATCAGATTTTACCTTTTTGGAGGATAATCTTCTGGAGGTAAATCTGAGTGATCTTTTGGTTGGCGTTGATTATATCTTTCACCAGGCGGCTCAGGCCGGAGTGCGGTCTAGCTGGGGGGCTGAATTTGAGATTTATACTTCCAATAACATATTAGCTACCCAGAAGTTACTGGAGGCATGCAAACGTTTGGATATAAGGAGATTTATCTATGCCTCTTCTTCCTCCGTATATGGAGATTCAGAAGAGCTTCCTTTGAGGGAAAAAAGCTTATTAAAACCTGTTTCTCCCTATGGTGTAACCAAGCTGGCTGGTGAACACCTCTGTTATTCTTACTGGAAGAACTATCAAGTTCCAGTCATCTCACTCCGTTATTTTACCGTATATGGTCCCAGACAAAGGCCGGACATGGCATTTCATAGATTTGTGAGAGCAATCTTAGGTGGCGGGGAGATTGAAATTTATGGCAATGGTGAGCAGACAAGAGATTTTACTTTTATATCCGATGCCGTTTCAGGCAACATGCTTGCGATGAAAAGCAATGCACAGGGTGAGATATTTAATGTTGGTGGAGGTTCAAGAGTGTCAGTAAATGAGGTTTTAGATATTATTCAGAATATAGCAGGGAAGGCTGCAAAAATAGTGTATCGG
This sequence comes from uncultured bacterium, assembly GCA_965363405.1. Lineage (GTDB taxonomy): Bacteria > Desulfobacterota > WTBG01 > WTBG01 > WTBG01 > WTBG01. The sequence continues at coordinate 5,881 of CBDTTR010000051.1, forward strand.
GATGTACAAAAAGGCGATGTAAGACATACTCTTGCTGATACCAACAAAGCAAAAAAGCATCTGGGATATATTCCAGAGGTCGATTTAAAAACAGGACTTAAAGAAGAATGGAAGTGGTTAAAGCAATTGAGGGATTTAGGAATTGAGGAATTGTGAATTCAAAGAATTTTAAAGGAGGATTAAATGGCACTTAGCAAGGAACTCCTGGATATTCTAGCCTGTCCTAAATGTGTGAGAGATCCCGGCTGTACAGGGGAGCTGGAATACCGTGAGGAAGAAAAGCAGCTCATATGTCATCACTGCAAGCTTGTTTATCATATAAAGGATGACATACCTGTTATGTTGATTGAGGAGGCTACTCTCCTGGAGTAGTCAATTTTTAAGCATTTTTGATGTGAAGTTTAAAAACCTCCATTTCAATATGCGCAGTTTGAGGAGTGTAATATATCTACCCCTATTTATTCTATATATATTAGATACATCTATATCTAATTTAAAGTACTCCTTGAAAAATCTCAACTGATCTGTCCTCGTAATAGTTCCCCCCTTCAATCTGTATTTCTCAATGGAACGATTAAAACGTAGTAGATTTTTAGCTTTTTGTTTAGGAGTTAGAGTATCTTTAATGTCTGTTTTATCAAAGTCAATAATATAGATTTGTGGTTTAGCACTGTCTTTCTGCTTTATAAGAATGTTTTTAATATGCAAGTCACTGTGGTAGATACCTTCACTGTGCATTTTGACGAACTCACTGGCTATGGCTTGAAAAAGATGTTTCTTTGCTTTAAAGCGTTGTTTGGATGATTTCTGCTTCAATCCATCAAAATAGCTAATTAAATCGATACATTCAGGAAGTTCCTTTGAGAAAATGTAAGCCCTGTAGACTGGTCCGAAAACTTTATGTTTTACAGCCGCAATGATTTCTGCTGTCACAATGCCCTTTCCCATGATTTTTGTATTGGCAATCATTTCATTAAACGGGCGATTTCCACCCAAAAAAATATCTTTGTTGATAAATCTTAACAAACCACCGCGCATGCAGCGTTTTGCTACCATTCTTTCTCCATTACTATCTTGAATTAAAATGGAAGTAAGGGGACCACGACCTTTAAAATCCTTCTTGGATAGATAAGAAGGATTATCTATGAGCTCTTTAGGATTTGAGATACCTTGCTTTAGGAGTTTTTCTTTAAACTCATTCTTGACTAAAAGGCTTACATTACCATTTTCAATTAAACTGCATGTTTTGGGTAATTTAATATATTGAGCCATGGTTCAGTAGTTCTAATTACTTTCTGGTATTATAGCCATTTTGAGCATAAAAGGTGGGAAAGAGAATGTTATCATCATGATATGAACATGTTGGGTAAATAGTTATCAAAGTTTAGATTGAAGATAGCAAACGGGGTTGTATTTAGCAAGGATTTTTACTATTGGGAGATGTGTGTGAGAATAGTGAGGCTAATAGCATAAAAGTATCTCTTTAGGAAGCAATAATGCGCAACTATTTGTAAGCACAGGATATTTAAGCTACTTTTTTAATAATTCTGGGTACTTTCTTTTTCCCTATCTTTTTCTTTTTACTCAACCTTATGCTTTTAGCTTTTATCTCTGCGATAAAATCTTCTATGAGTTTTGGGTCAGCGTCCTCGACATAGATTCTTACGGCATGAGAACCCCAGGAAGAATCTATTGACAGCTGTTCTTTACATACTTTGCATTTCTCTAATGGTTCATCTATGCTGCGGTGGATGTGAATATGACCACAATTGCAACAGACTATTTTAAATGCTCTTTCCAATGTTGATCAACTCCTATACCAAGTATTTTATAATTGGTAATATCTATAAACGTATGACACTATAGCATGTTTTGTTTTTATAGCAAGCCTTCATTTTCGGGCTTCAAATGTGATGATTTGCGAAAAGTCAAATTCACCCCTTCCTGGTTTGAGAAGATTGAGAGAGTAAAAAAGAAATGTTATTAAAATACAGATAGATAAAGACATAATTCCTTTTAAACAGAAAGAGGATGGTAACGTATTTTAGCATCCTGCAACTTCTATAAATTATTGATATTAAAGGAGTATATAGAGATGGATCAATTAAGCCTGGGGTACTAGACGTCTATTATAGTCCGAAAACTTAAGCAGTTGAGTCAAGTTTTTAAAGATACACTTATGCAAAGAGATGCTGGATGTTAGATACTGGATCCTGGCAAAAAAAAACGAATTAACATCTTCTATCCAGCATCAAGAATCCAGTATCCAGTATCGCGAAGCCCCGTCGTTTTGAGGCGAAGCTTCGCTAGGTAAGAGTAAGTGAAAGATATTTATATTGAAAAAAAGAATCTGCTGGTATAATAAGAAACCTGGCTATTTACAAAGGTATTGCAGAATATTGCGTAGAATGATTTACGGAGCTTATGAATAATAAAGTGGTTATGGATATAATCCCAGAGAAAATTCTTATTCTTAGATTAAGTGCTATTGGAGATGTGGTTAGAACATTGCCTGCACTAAGAGCTTTAAGGAATAAATATCCTACTGCTTATATTGCCTGGGTTGTTGAAGAAAATGCCCAAGATATATTACAGGGGCATCCCGATTTAGACCGGCTTTTTATTTTTAAAAGAAAAAAGTGGACGAAAGAGATTTTTAGCATACGTAATTTTCTGAATCCTTTCAAAGAGGTGACAGCGTTTTTTCGAGAGATAAGGAAGGAGCATTTTGATCTGGTACTCGATTTTCATGGTATTTTAAAAAGTGGTGTGATAAGTTTTTTCAGTGGTGTGCCTTTGCGGGCGGGTTTTAGCCGAGACTATTCTAAAGAATGCAATTATCTATTTAATAACTATCATATCACTCTTGAAACGGATGAAATTAATAGAATAGAGAGGAATCTCAAATTCATACGTTTCCTTGGGATTGATTATGATGATTATGGTGATGGTGATGGCCAGAAACCAATCATTCCAATAACTGATAAAGATAGGCATTACATAGATGATTTCTTTAAAGAAAAAGACCTAAATAAGCATACTCCATTGATTGCCATTCATCCGGGAACCAGTAAAAAAACCCCTTATAAAAGATGGGATATTTCATGCTATGCAACTGTTGCTGATAAACTTATAGAAAGGTTGGATGCTAATATTTTATGGACGTGGGGTCCTGGAGAGTTAGAAACTTCTGAGGCTGTTGTGGATCGTATGAGACATGGGTCAACTATTGCGTGTAAAACTGAAAATTTGAGGCAACTTGCAGAAATATTTAACAGATGCAATCTTTTTTTAGGAAGTGATAGTGGCCCTATGCATATTGCTTCCTTTGTCAAAACACCGGTGGTAGCCATCTATGGACCAACCAATCATGTTGTTAACGCACCTTATGAAAAAAATCCACACATTATGTTAAGGAAGGATGTGCCTTGCAGTCCTTGCAGGAAAAGGGATTGTAAGAGTGTGCAATGCATGACCATGGTTAAACCTGATGAGGTTTTTGATGCTGTAAAGAAACTTCTAAATGTTAAGAACGGTATACTAAACTAGAATATTAGATCAATATAGAGTTGCAAATAACATGGAAAGACCACCGATTTCAGCATGTGTTATTACCTTCAATGAAGAAAAGAATATTCGTGATTGTCTTGAGTCGATTAAGTGGGTAGAAGATATCGTTATTGTTGATTCCTTAAGCCAGGACAACACTGTTAATGTTTGCCGTGAGTATACGAACAGGGTTTTTCAAAAAGAGTGGCAGGGACATGTGAAACAAAAGAATTGTGCCCTTGATCATGCCAAAAATGAGTGGGTATTATGCCTGGATGCCGATGAACGAATTTCTCCAGAGCTAAGAGAGGAAATAGAAAGTCACTTGTCAAAGGATGATAAGGGCTTCGATGGTTATTTATTCCCCCGCCATTCGTTTTACCTGGGGAGATGGATCAATCATTGTGGATGGTACCCCGATTATAAACTTAGATTGTTTAAAAAATCAAAGGGTAGCTGGGGTGGAAAGGACCCCCATGATAAGGTTATTCTCCAGGGTGCCACTAAACAACTTAGTGGGGAACTTCTTCATTTCGTTTATAAAAACCTGTCCCACCAATTACAGACTGTCGATAGCTTTTCTACTATTACTGCTAAAGTTTTGGGAAGCGAGAGCAAGAAATTCAGTCTTTTCAAACTTCTATTCCGGCCACCCTTTAGATTCTTTGAGATGTATGTAATTAAAAAGGGATTTATGGATGGTTTGCCAGGTTTTATAATCGCTGTCTCCTCGTCTTTCTATGTCTTTCTAAAATATGCCAAACTTTGGGAGCTGGAAA
>CBDTTR010000052.1:0-10181 GCA_965363405.1 uncultured bacterium
AATATGAAAAGGTGAGCAGCACAACTTAAGGAAGAATAAGCCATGATAGTTTGGTCAAACAAAGAGATAACAAGAACTAACAAAAAGACACTGCTGAAGTTTAAGCTGCGAAGGATCATTAAAAGGAGAACTACGATTACGAAATCCCTTAAGTTGGGATTGATTACTCTTCCTTTTATCCTGACAGGACTTATAGCAGGTTACCAGGCTGTTTCTAAAGAGAGCCACGCTACTCACAAAAGCAGAATAAATATTCCGACTGATAACATGAAAGGGGGAATCCCTGTTCCTGGTGAACATAAGAAAATAATTAAGGAAGTAGAGTATACATTTAAAAAGGGGGATACATTCTATGATGTGCTTTTGGAGTTTGACTTTACTCCTAATGAGATTTTTCAGTTAATAGAAAGCAGTAAAGAGATTTGCAATCTCAAAAAAATAAGGCCGGGTATTACCATGTCTTTAAAGACTGATCCTGTTGACCATTCCCTAAACCGTTTAGAATACAGTTTTGACGACCGACACCTGCTCATTGTAACCAAAACTGATCAAGGTTTCCTCGCTTCCAAAGAAGAAATTGTTTTCGATACCATACTTTCTGCAATCAGCGGCACAATCAAAAGCAATCTCTTTAATGATTGCATTAAGGCTGGAGGCCATCCCCAGTTGGTTTTAAATTTTGCCGATATTTTTGCCTGGGATGTAGATTTTATCAGCGATATTAGAGAAAACGATAGTTTTAAGATTCTCTTTGAAGAGATATATAGAGATGGTGAGTTCGTAAAGTATGGAAAGATTTTGGCTGCAGAATTTACCAATCGAGAAAAGCAGTTTAGAGCTTTTTATTTTGAAGATGATAAGGGAAGAGCTGCTTACTATAATGATAAGGGGATGTCTCTTACCAGAGAGTTTCTCAAATCACCCTTAAGATACAGCCGTATAAGCTCCAGGTTTTCCAGGAGGCGTTTTCATCCTGTTTTGAGAATCTATCGTCCCCACCTGGGGGTAGATTACGCAGCTCCTACCGGTACACCTGTTGAAACGACCTGCAATGGAAAAATAATTTTCATTGGCTGGAAGGGTGGTTATGGGAAATGCATTATAATAAGACACAACCATATATACACTTCCTTCTATGGGCATCTCTCAAGATTTGCTAAGGGTATGAAACGAGGCAAGAAAGTTAAACAAGGACAGGTAATCGGCTATGTGGGGTCTACCGGCTTAGCTACAGGACCTCATCTGGATTACCGCTTTAAAAAAAGAGGCGAGTTCATCAATCCTCTGAAGTTTAACAGTCCTCGAGTACGCTCAGTAAATAACGCTCTTCTTCCTCAATTTGAAAAGAATAAGTGGCAGATGCTGGCAGGGCTGGAGCAGCTTGATGAGGGACTTATGCTGGTGAAAGCAAACGTTTCTCAATAAGTTCTTTGTGAAACTACCTTGTCAAAATGTGATTCCTCTTTTCCCAGTTCAATTAGCTTCGAGTTCTCCTCCTCGATAGTAAATGCCCTTTTAAGAAGCAGTGTCATGGGTTCATTATCGTTGTTGTTCCGGTATATGAACTGCTCTATTTCCTTCAATTCTTCTGCACTAAAAATTTCCTCACTCAGTCTCAAGATCTCTCCTGTAAAATCGGTATCCATCTTACAATAAGAGATCAGAGGAGTATCCGTTTCCGCAGTTATTTCGATTTTATCTCCAGCAGAAAATTGTGAAGCAACTTTCTCAATGATTTGAATGAACCGTTCGATTTTAGTTTCAGTAATGGAAGGATGTTTTATTTCATCATGTAACTGCTTTCTTATCTCATTTAATTGTACCTCCAAGCTTATAGTTGTCTTAATATAACCGGAAATAAGTTCATACTGTAAGGGATCATTAATGTCATCCCTCCACTTCTTAATTACAAATCGTTCTTTACCATTGGTAGCCTCAAAATAGCTCACCTTTAATGGTTCTACATAAGCTCCCTCACTTATAAAGGAATCTTCAATTCTTGATAGCTCCTCTATCTTGTGATGCCCATGCTGAACCATGAAGTTTCTCATGTCATCCACAGGTTTTTCAATAACCTCTTCAAGTTTCTCGTCGCATTGATATTGAGGGGAGCAATCATAATCCGTAACGTGTGTAACTTCATTACATTCTATACATCTTATCCACTTATCCGACATCCTTCACCTCTTTAAATACTTTAATATATTTATTATGACATCATTTAAGACGAATTCGCAAAAAGTCCAATTTGCTCCTTATTTGTCATTCCTGCGAAAGCAGGAATCCAGTAATTTCAGGTTGTTCTGGACTCCCGCTTGCGCGGGAGTGACTCGAGTTTTGACTTTTTACGGAAGCATCAATTAAGAAAGCGAAAACTATTTCATAAGGGCGGGGAATTCAATGATAAACGTGGTTCCCTCCTTCTCCTTGCTCACCACTTCAATGCTTCCCTGAAAACTTTCAACAATTCTTCGAGAGATAAAAAGACCCAAACCAGTTCCCACACCTTCACCTTTTGTTGAGAAAAAAGGCTCAAATATCTTCTTAATATTTTTCGCTGCGATGCCATGACCGCTGTCTTTAAACTCCAACCTCAGCAAATCTCCCATTTCTCTTGCAACTCGACTTGCTTCAATGCTCAGGGTACCTCCATCTGGCATTGCATGAAAAGCATTGAGAGTAAGGTTTAGAAACACCTGCTCTAATTTCCCAAGATCAACTGATATCAGCGGTAAATGAGACTCAAACTCCCTCATTATCTTTATCTCTTGTTTTTGAGCTTTATGTTCAACATATGGCAGGACCTGTTCAATCAACTTTTGAACATCGGTGGGCTCGCTTTCTGATGATTCTTCACGAGATAAATCCAGGATGTTTCTTGTAAATTTGGTAGCTTTGTCAATTTGATTAGATATGGTCTGCAGATTATTTAACAAGTCTGAAAGCTCCGGATAACTTCTATTTATCTTACCGTGAAGGAACTCAGCATATCCTGATATGGTGCTCAACTTATTATTCAGTTCATGGGCATAACCTGCCGCCAGTTGTCCCACCATGGAAAGCTTCTCCGAACGAATCAGCCTTTCCTCCAGCTCTTTAATCTCATTGGAAAAACCATCTTTTTTCTCCTTCATCTTTTTAAACTTTAATTCCGTGACATCCAGCAGTTCTTCAGATATATCCGTGCCCGTTAAGTAACCTTCATTGAGTCGGGGCAAATTATCCATCTCTTCTTTTGCCTCATCCTCATCCGAGAAGAGTGCCTCATGAAAAAAATTACTCAATTTAAGATTGAACTTTCTATGCTCGATGGCTTTATCTACAAGTGAAGTAATTTCATCGACATTATAGGGTTTTGTAATGTAGCTATTCACTCCATGCTTCATGGCTTCAGTGGCAGTATTTAGAGTTCCATATCCCGTAACGATAATAACTTCTACATTGTTGTTGAGTCTTTTAATTTCTTTTAAAACATCCATCCCTTGCATACCTGGCATTTTGAGATCCAATGTTACCAGGTCAATTGGCTTTTCTTCAATGACACGCAGGGCAGATTCACCATTGTCGGCCGTATAAACAGTGTGTGTATTTTTTAGAATCATCCTCATCGATTCTCTAGGTCCCAAATCATCATCGACAACCAAAATATTAGCTCTTGATGACATTAACTCCCTCCTTGTATTTAAAAAAACTATTCAAAGTCATTTATCTCCAGAATGAAGCAATATTCCTGCCAGATTATTTCTATATTCGCTAATGAGCAGTCATAACCTATTCAATCGGCTAATAAATCAATTTTCTTTACTAATTAATTAGGAAATAAGGGAAATGATTTCCTCTCAGGAAGGCAGAACAATGTTCACTTTTGTACACCTTAACTTGTGGAGTTGGGTGTATCTAACTGAAATACAAGGGATAAACTGATGGGATTTACAGGAGGTACATTTATGTACAATTTAGCAGGATAATTTGACACCCACATTTACGAGATTGCGTCGCTTCGCTCGCAATGACATTCCTTCTTGTCATTGCGAGTAGTCCGCGGTGGTGGACGACGAAGCAATCACATTTTTTGCTGAGCTAACTCAACAGTCAGTTCTAAAATTTATCACTGGAGTTGATATCCATAAGCTGGTATAATGTTTCTGCAAGAAAAAATACTCTCATTTCATTATCATTATAATTATTCTCTGCATGTTCTTTGTTATATTATAGGAGGGTTTCAAAGAATGAAAGTAGTACCACAATGTACGAAGTGCCAGCATTTTCATCTGGATAACAAAAAAAGAGCAGTCTGTGATGCTTTCCCAAATGGTATTCCATGGGAAATTGTAAGCAATGAACATGACCACAGAAAGCCCTTCAAAGGAGATAAAGGTATCCTATTTAAAAGAATTAAGGAGAAGTGAAGTTCATTTTTCAAGTAAAGAGGAGGTTGGTATGGCAGAAGCAGAAAAAAGTAAAGCCGTAAATCTAGCAGAAAAACAAACAGGATATTTCAATCTAAGCTCATGGAAAGATGATGAAACAGTATTTTTAAGCATTGGGTTTGTCAGCATGTCCATTCCCATTAATGACTTTAAGAATTTCCATGATTTCATAACAGAAACTAATAACAAGTTGAAATAATATACTGGATATTAGTGTCTCGTATCGTAATTTACTATACTCATAGTAATAACTAACTGTCATTGCGAGGAACGCAGTGACGAAGCAATCTCCTGAATAGGCTCGGGACAGGCTCCGCAATCTCATCAAATAAACCTCGAAACATGACTCGCAATCCTCAGAAATGAGATTGCCACGCCCTTTAGGCTCGCAATGACTGTAATTTTAAGTGTGCGAATTTATGATACGAGATGCCAGAAGCTATATTCTAGATGTTCCTTTATTGCTCTTTTTTTTTGCTTAGTGGTTCTTCGTGAGCTTCGTGGTCACGTTTGGTGCAATCAATTTGATTTAGGCAAGATACCAAGTTTGTCCATTTTATATTTCAGAATCCTCCTGCTTATACCCAGCATCGTTGCAGCATTAGTTTGTACATAATCTGTTTTCTTCAGTGCATCGAGGATAATAGATTTTTCAAATTGATCCCCTGCTTCTGGAAAAGTTATCTCACCATTTATAATCTGATTTTTCATTACGCTTGTCTTGCCGGCATTTCGAATGTAGGAGGGAAGAAGTTCAGCAGAGATTGCCTCTTGCTCAGACAGGGTCACAGTTCGTTCGATTACATTTTCCAACTCCCTCACATTGCCTGGCCAGTGGTAACTGGTCATCATTTCCAGTGCCTCTCTGGTAATTCCCTTTACGTGTTTTCCCTCCCTTTCAACTACTTTATTAATGAAATGATTTGCCAGAAGGGGAATATCATCTTTTCTCTCTCTCAGAGGAGGAATGACAATGGGGATGATGTTAATCCTGTAATAAAAATCCTCCCGCAGCTTCTCTTCTGCCAAAGCCTTCTCCAGATTTTTGTTGGTTGCACTGATTAACCGGGTATCAACCTTTATTGTTTTCGATCCTCCTATACGGGTAAATTCTCTTTCCTGGAGGAATCTTAATATTTTTGCCTGGGTATTTAAGGACAGCTCTGCGATCTCATCCAAAAAGAGTGTTCCCTGATCAGCAAGTTCAAACCTCCCCACTTTCCTTTCCCAGGCATTGGTGAATGATCCCTTCTCATAGCCAAAAAGTTCACTTTCAAGTAAGGTATCCGGTATGGCTGCGCAGTTAATGGTAACGAAAGGTTTATCTCTTCTAGAACCGTTGAAATGAAGTGCCCTGGCTACCAGTTCCTTACCTGTGCCACTTTCGCCATAGATGAGAACGGTTGCTTTTTTATCGGCAGTCTGCTTAATGAGGCGAAAGATTTTTCTAATGGCTTCGCTTTTGCCAATAATGTTGCTGAAGGCATGACTTTTATCTATCTCTGATTTTAGATAATTCACATCATTAATGAGATCATGAGTAGATAATGCCTTATCTATAACAACTCTGATTTCATCTACATTAAATGGTTTGGTAATGTAGTCAAAGGCGCCTGTCTTCATAGCTTTGACTGCAGATTTTACACTATTCAAAGCAGTAATCATTATAACAGGCACACCCGTTATCTGTTTGATTTTTTCCAGAACTTTCAAACCATCTTCGCCTGGCATCATCACATCTAATAGAACAATTGACGGTATGGCTTCATCCACAATCTGTAATGCCTCATTGCCACTGCAGGCTGTTATAATATCGTAGTCGTCTTTCAGAATCATCTTTAAAGATTCTCTGATTCCGAGTTCATCATCAACGATTAATACTTTTTGTATCATCCTGAAAACCCATTACCCAAACTCACTCAAGTTCACCATGTAAGATACAACTTCGTTATTCCATCGTGTAGAACAGGACTAACTTTTACCTCCCGTTGCAACAGGCAGTTTGATTGCGATGGACGTATCCTCTTCGGAATAACGAACCACCATTAAACCTAAATTACGCTCAATAATCTGCTGAGCTAAAAATAGTTCAATACTATACTTGCCACTAACTTTGTCCTTATCATGACCACCCGGATAAGAGACGCTCACCTCTACTACAGAACCGTTTGGCAACTGCTCTAATGAAAATCTGTCTTTTTCTCCAGGGTCCAAGCTGACCGTTTTAGTAGAAAAGGAAACCTCACTTCCTTCAGGAATTAAGTAATAAATAGTGGATAAAATATTGCTGAAAACATACTGCAATTGTTCTTCGTCAGTCAAGATAAGTGGCAGGTTACCTTTCAAATCTTTCTTGAAAACAATATGTTTTCCCCTGAAGGATTCCGCATTATTTGCAAGTGATTTCTCTATGAGATCATGGAGGTTTACCTGAGTCAGTTTTGGACGGGAGAATCGAGCAGAACTAAGTATCTTTTCTATAAGCTGGTCTATACGATTCACACTATCCCCTGTAGTTCGATAGAACTGTTCGCGAAACTCTTTGTCGTCAAATCTTTCAGGTAGAAGCTGGGTAAAGGTTTTAATGGCAACCAGGGGGTTCTTTATTTCGTGAGCCAGTTCGGTAACCAATTCCTTGAAAACAGATTCTCCCTTTTCAGGGAAAGAGGATCCCTTTTGAATTTTCAGATGCCGCTCAGGTTTGACCACTTCCATAACCGGTTTTCTTTCAGCAGTCTCCTCTTCTTCAAACTCTTGATCAACTGCTCTATCTTCGATACCAAAGCGAAGGTCCTGCTGAGAGAGCATCTCTTTAGATGAAAAAATGAAGCTTCGTACAAGTACACTTTCCAACTCTCTCACATTCCCCGGCCAGTAGTAATTCTTGAGTATCTCTAAGGCATCAGGTGCAAACCCTTTCACCTTCAAGGTAAACCTTTGCGCTGAAGTTTCCAGAATCTGCTGGGCTATCCCCGGAATTTCCTCCTTCCTCTCTCTTAAAGGGGGAAGATAAATGTCAATGACATTCAACTTATAGAAAAGCTCTTCTTTTAATACTTTCTTATAAACCAGCTCTCTTAAGTCATGCAAGGAGGAAGTAATTATCCTGAAATTCATAGCCACTTCCCTGCCCTCCGGGGTAACGATTGATCCCTCTTCCAGTATCTCCATCAACCTTTCCTGAACGTCTGGTCTCAAACTCTCTATGCCTTCTAAATAAAAGGTGCCCAGGTTCCTGGGCCGAAACAATCCCCTTTCCTTACTAAGGAAAGACTGCATAAAGGCTTCCTCCATCAAAGCAGATGCATTCAACTTAAGAAAAGGTCTATTAAGGTCTGGCCCCCTGAAGTGCAGCCACTTTGCAGCAATTTCCTTTCCCGTTCCTCTCTCGCCCTGTAGCAAAACAGGAATCTGTGAGGTATTTTTAGTTTTAATAGTTACTTCTGAAAGTTTGTGTCTGACCGATGTTGGAAAATAAATTTTCTGCTGTTGAAAGATATGCCTCATCTTAAGGGGTGATCGGGCGTGGGGGGAAAGAGAGGCCTTCTTTTGCAGGTTCTTAACCTTCTCTCTCAATTCATAAACGTTAAAGGGTTTTACTACCAGATCAGTGATATAGGGTGATGAAATTGCTTCAAGGTTTTCTCTCTGCTCTTGCTCTACTAATGCGATCAGGGGTAGTTTTGGATCAAGTGATGTAATGTCTCTTAACAAGTCAATCTCATGGCCCACTTTGCCACCAAGCCCCATGACGACAAGATCAAACGTTTCATCACTTAGCATAGAGAGGATATCCTGCCAGGGATCTGTAGTTTCTACATGGAAGGCATCCTGGAAAATGATACGCAGTGATTCCCTTACGCTTAGGGAACTATCAATGACTAACATTTTTTTCATTTTCTTGCCTCCATTACTTCTCGCCCTGTATGAGCAGGGGGTTGACGGGTAAATTTACGTAGAAAGTTGTTCCTTGATTTTCCTTGCTTTCAACTTCTATGCTTCCTTGATGCTCCTGAATGATCTGATTGGAAATAGCCAGTCCCAGCCCACTTCCCTCATGTTTAGTAGTGTAGAAAGGGGTGAAGATTTTGTCCATGTTTTCTTCAGAAATACCTTTTCCAGTATCTTTAATTATAACTTGAACAAAGTTTTGAGATCCATCTCTTTTTGTGAGTCTCGTTTCTACAGTAATCGTGCCACTTTCTGGAGTGGCATACACAGCATTTAGCAAAACATTCAGGAATACCTGTTTAATCTGTTCCTTATCCAGCACCACCGGGGGTAAAAACTCATTAAAGTTTTTAATGATCTGCAAACTCTTTTTGTGTGATTCAGTATCAACCAGAAGCAACATCTTCTCCAAAACCTGATTGAGGTTTTCCTTGTTTAATTTGGGTTGAGAGGGTCGGGAAAAATCCAGAAGCTCACTTACCAATGAGGAGATGCGATCAACTTCCCCTGCAGTAACCTTCAAAAAGTGATTGCGGAATTCGTCATCATCAAACCTTGTCGGCAACAGTTGAGTAAAGGTCTTAATTGCCACCAGAGGATTTCTGATCTCATGTGCCAGCCCAGCAGTCAGGGTTCCCAGAGAAGCAAGACGGTCCGCCCTCTGCATCTGCACCTTCGTCTTAGAGAGATCTTCATATAACGTTGCGTTTTCAATAGCAACTGCAGCCTGGTTGGATAAGGTGGTAAGCAGCCCCAGATCCTCATTGTTATACATCTCTCTATTACCCTTCATTCCCAGATTAATAACACCTCTCAATTTCTGTTTCGTAATCAGGGGAATACATATTTCAGATTTCATCTGCTTCATTCTCTCCGCCACTGCCAGAGCTTCGTCATCCGTGGTATACCTTTCCAACTCCTCTCTGATGAAAATTTCGTTATGTCTCTCAATCCATACAAAAATGGGATCATCTTTTTGATAACTGGATACTATTTCATCACCGGTTAAATCCATAGATTCATGCAATTCATAAAAGCCTTTTTCCTCATTAAGGATATAAATGGACGCCTTTTCAACCATCATGGTTTCGGTAATGGTGGTAATGATTTTTTTGCAAAGGTCGTCAGTATTTAAAATAGAAACCATTGCCCTACTCAAATCGCTGATGGTCTTTTTGTAATCGTATTTATTCTTAAATATATAATGCTCAACTGTCTTTTCAGCCTTCACCTTAACTTTCGGGAAAAAGTAGGCAGAAAGCACGAGAGCACATAACATAGAAACGGAAAAAGAATAACTGACTGTTTCAAAAGCAGCCTTCTGCCCATAAATGACTAAAAGAGAGAGAGGGATTAAAAGCAAAAAAGAAGCATAGGCATAGGTTGCTCCTTTTTTGAAAATAACATTGATATCCATTAAGCGGTGTCTGACAATAGCATAGGCAATAACCACTGAGTTCAAAAAAATTAAAAAATAACCAATAGGGTACACATCAATATTAAAAACTGGCAAGAAAAGTGTACTTCCCCCGCTAAACCCAATAGTAGATGCAATTACAACATATTTGATCTGATTTCTTACTATCCCAGCAGACCGCTTATATCCTTTAAACAGCTCATAATAGGCATAACCTATACATATGAGAAACACTAAAACAACTAGAGGATATAGAACCCCAGGGATAATATAATATTTGAAAACCATTTTGGGTTCTGTTATTCCTTTAATGTACAGTTCTGTGAAGATTAGGATAAGCATGAGAAAATTAGCTGCATAAGCCAAATAAAGAATTTTCCTCC
>CBDTTR010000053.1:0-10132 GCA_965363405.1 uncultured bacterium
CTTGGTAGCGGGGGTTGGATTCGAACCAACGACCTCCGGGTTATGAGCCCGACGAGCTTCCAGGCTGCTCCACCCCGCGTCAGTGGCTAATTATTAATCTATATATGAACATTTGTCAAGTAAATTCTACCCTACCCTTCCCTGCACCACCTTATTCCATAAGTGACTTGATCTTTTCATGAATAAAGTCTGGAATCTTCATAATTTTGCCATTTAAGTCGAGAAAAGCATGTTTGGTATATCCACTTATAAGAAGTGTCCTGTCATCTTTTTTGTATATCTCACAGTCAAAGACAATTGACACTCTCTTGAAAGAAGAAACTGTTGTCTCTATCTCTACAACATCATCATATCGAGCAGGCCTATGATACTTACAATAGGCTTCAGATACCGGTATCATAACACCTTGCTTTACAATCTCGGTATAGGGTAAATCTATCTCCCGAAAAAACTCTGTCCGTCCCCTTTCAAACCAGCTCAAGTAATTGGCATAATAGACCACACCCATGGAATCTATATCTGAATAGATTACCCTGTATTCGGTAATGTTCTTTCTCATTAAAACCTTTCTGCAATAAATGAAACCACAAAGAACACGAAGACACACTAAGGGGAAAAGAATGATTGTGTCCTCTATACTACAAACCTGCAACATCTTGTTTTTGTAGCACAGTTTTCATGTAACATACTTGACAACTTTGCAAAAAGTCTGTTTTCCCCTTCCCCTGGTGGGAGGGGATTAAGGGGAGGGGGAACATAACTATTTGAAATATTGCTATTTGCACCCTCACCCCAACCCTCTCCCATCAAGGGAGAGGGAACATTTTTGACTTTTTACAAAACAGATAAGTTTAGTTTCATTCTTCGTGTTCTTCGTGGTTATATTCATTTTGGTTGCGGCTTTGCTGCGCTGTGATATTCTGTGACAGATCATAAACTAATTTTGGATAAAAAAATCCATTAGATCGAATCCGTTTTCCACAAACAAGCCGCTTTTTTCTGCTGACTCTTCGCTAAATTTAATATGCTGCTGAGAATCTTCCAGCAAGCTTGCTGAACTACAAATGGCAAAAGGAACTGATTCCGAAGTATGAGTCTTCCTCACTATCGGCGTTCGATGATCAGGCAGAACCATGATCTTATACTCTTTAAATTGACGTATCCCTTCAAGAACAGTTTTTACCACCATCCCGTCAAAATCCTCAATAGCCTTTATCTTATTATGTACATCACCACTATGTGAAGCCTCATCAGGCGCTTCCACATGAACGAAAACAAAGTCCTTATCCTTAAGTACCTCAAGCGCATACTCAGCCTTCCCCAGGTAATTCGTATCAAGATATCCAGTTGCACCAGGAACCTCAATCGGACTGAGGCCCAAGGTTACACCCATACCCTTAATCAAATCTACTGCGGAAATAACCGAACCACTAAGTCCATACCTTTCACTAAATGAAGGAAGGCTAATAGGTCTTCCCTGCCCCCAGAGCCAAATTGAATTAGCTGGGAGCTTTGACTCAGCTATCCTTGTCTTATTAACCTGGTTATCATTTAAAATGTTCCTCGCCTCCTCCATCAATTGAAGGATCTTTGCTGCTCCCTCTCCCTCAGGCAGATAAGGAGAAACATCTCTCCCGCTAATATCATGGGGGGGTGTTGTCTTCACCTTTTCCGAACCTTTCTTCCACACCATGAGATGTCTGTAACTTACACCTGGATAAAATCTTATCTGGTCACCACCTAATTTCATATCAAGTTCACCAATTACCTCTCTCGCTTCACCGGTAGTAATATGACCTGCACTGTAATCTCCCATGATTGTCTTTCCATCACTATTTGTTAAGGTAACCAGATTGCATCGGAAAGCTACATCATCAGAGTCAAGACTTACACCAGCACTTGATGCTTCGTAAACCGCTCTGCCAGTGAGATAACGATTAGGGTCATACCCCAGGATGCTTAGATTAGCGATATCACTTCCCGGAGGTAATCCTTGAGGGATGGTTTGAACCATTCCTATTTTTCCCCTGCTGGCAACAGCATCCATCGATTCTGTTTGAGCAACCTGAAGAGGTGTCTTATTATCCAATTCTTTTATTGGATAATCGGCCATACCATCTCCAAGTAAAATAACGTACTTCATCTCTACAAATCTTCTATTCTGATTAACATTGTTTTATCTTGTACTACAGATAGACGGTCTATCTCATTCAACGCTTTTCTGACATCAGCCTCTCTAGCTTCATGAGTAAGCAAAAAGATTGACACTACGCCTTTAACGCGCCTACTTTTCTGAATCACTGAATGAATACTGATATTATGCCTTCCCAAAATCCCGGATATCTTCGAGAGTACTCCTGGACAATCAACTACGGAAAACCTCAGATAATAACGAGTCACAACCTCTTTGATATTTTTAATTTTAACCTTCTTCAGAAACTCCCTCTGGTATGAAAACAGTGGGACACGATGATTAATTTCGCTCGCAATGTTTCTGGAAATATCAATAATGTCGCTAACTACCGCACTGGCAGCAGGCATCATACCAGCTCCCTTACCATAAAACATGCAGGGCCCTACTGCATCTCCATCAATAAAAATAGCATTATAAGTACCTTCAACCTTAGATAGTAGATGAGTAACAGGAATAAGAGTGGGATGAACTCGTGCCTCAACCTGACCATTAATCTGCCTGGAAATAGCCAGGAGCTTGATTCTATAACCCAGTTCTCTGGCAAATTCAATGTCAAGCGGTTCGATATGGGAAATTCCCTCTGTATAAATCTCTTTGAAGGTAATTGTCGTTCCATATGCCATATTTATGAGAATAGCCAGTTTATGGGCAGTATCCAAACCTTCAATATCAAGGGTAGGATCATTTTCTGCGTACCCCTGCTGCTTAGCCTCTTTTAAAATATCTTTGAACTTTCCACCTTCATTGGTCATTTTACTCAGGATATAGTTAGCGGTACCGTTCAAAATACCTAAAATAAACCTGATTTGATTTGCCGAAAGCCCCTCCTTAATAGCACTAATAATAGGGATACCCCCTGCCACACTTCCTTCAAAACCGATATCTACTTTCCTCTTATGCGCAGCTTCCAGAAGTTCAATCCCATACTCTGCCAAAAGTGCTTTGTTCGCGGTAACCACGTGCTTGCCTTTGTTAATAGCACTTAATAATATTGTCTTCGCAGGCTCAAAACCACCTATCAGTTCAACCACCAAATCAATCGAAGGATCATTTATGATCTCCTCTACGCTTGTTGTCAAGAGATCCTTGTTTACTTTAATCCCTCTGTCACTTTTTATGTCAAGATCAGCTATTTTTTTTACAACGATAGAAGCGCCAAGCCTCTCTCTTATCATTTTGCTGTTACTGCGCAATATCTTTAATACACCTGTACCCACAGTACCAAAACCTATAAGTCCAATATTGATTTTCCTCATATCATAACCTCTAACAGTCAGTAAGCAGAACTTCCTAAAACATCTTTCTGATTCCTCTCACCGCTTGATTGATTCGATGTTCATTCTCTACTAAGGCAAACCTGACATAACCTTCCCCACAATCACCAAAACCTATCCCGGGAGAAATTGCTACTTTTGCCTCCTTAAGCATAAGCTTTGAAAATTCCAGCGAACCCATCTTGCTAAATTCATCCGGAATCTTTGCCCATACAAACATAGTTGCCTTTGGTTTCTCTATCTTCCACCCTACCCTCATTAATCCTTCAATCAGAGTATCCCTCCTCTTGTGATAGATATCAACAATCTCATTAACGCTTTCCTGAAGTTCATTGAGAGCAATGATGCTTGCAATCTGTATAGGCTGGAAGATACCATAATCATAATAACTCTTCAGCCTGGTAAGTGCTCCTATCAAGTGAGAATTTCCCACACAAAAACCTACCCTCCAGCCTGGCATACTATAACTTTTAGAAAGAGAAAAGAATTCTACTCCTACCTCTTTTGCTCCAGGAACCTGCAAGAAACTGGGAGCCTGATACCCATCAAAAACAAGATCAGCATATGCCAAATCATGAATAATAAAAAGCTTGTTTTCTTTCGCAAAGTCAACTATTTTTTGAAAAAATTCTAAGTCCACTACAGTAGTTGTCGGATTATGAGGGAAGGAAAGAATGAGCATCTTAGGCTTTGGCCAGGTTTGCTTTACCGCACTAATCAAATCTTGAAAAAAATCACTTTCCTCTCTTAAGGGAACGGTAAGAAGATCTCCTCCAGCAATAATAACAGAATAGGGATGTATGGGGTATGCAGGAGTGGGCACAAGCACCAAATCACCGGAACCAATAGTAGCAAGAGTCATGTGGGCAATACCCTCTTTAGCTCCAATAGTAGCAATTGCCTCCGTATCAGGATCTAAATCAACATTATACCTCCTTTTATACCAGTCTGTGATGGCCAATCTTAATTTGTAAATCCCTTTCGATGCGGAATATTTATGATTACGGGGATTTGCCACTGCTTCAACCAGCTTATCAATAATAGGCTTTGGTGTAGGTACATCAGGATTTCCCATGCCAAGATCAATAATATCCTCACCCCCTCTTCTAGCTTCAATCTTTAAAGCATCAACGATACTGAATACATAGGGGGGTAATCTTTTTATCCTCCTGAACTCTTCCATCATACAAAACGCCTTTCTTTGTGATTGTCGTTGCTAAAAAGCGGTACTATTATTCAATGTGAAAATCAGCTCTTCAGGTAAATAACATACTGAACTGTATAATAATTATTGAATAATCGAGCAAAAAATAAATCCATAAGCGATTCAATTTTCCATACTTAATCTAAGAATATCAAAACGAAGAGGAAAAGTCATTGAAAAAGTCGAATTATAGCAAAGAATTTGCGGTGAGTATGATAACCCACACACAACAAAATTTTTCTTTTGAGTTTTATAGTGAAAATGACGATAGATATATGGGCAGTTTTCATTTGAAAACCACTTGGAATTATTGAATAATTCAAGCAGGATATTAAGGAAAACAATTATTTCCTGGACAAATATTTTTATTCGTCGTTTAAAGTGAATATGGACTCTTCTCAACAACAAAAAGACTCAAAACTTACACCGACAGAGAATCTGGAAAGTTCTGCCTCGAATACTGATGAACTGATCAAACGAGTAGAAGAACTCGATGATGAGCTAGAAAAGAGGCTTACCAGAGAAATCGTCATTCTCTTCACCGACATCAGGGGTTCAACCACCTTCTTTAGAACTCATGGTGATATTGCAGGCAGGCTCATGATGCAACGTCACCATGACATGCTCTTCCCTCTTATCAAACAACATAAGGGAACTATTGTAAAAACGGTAGGGGATTCTATAATGGCTTCATTCGATGATCCCTACAAAGCCGTTAATGCTGCCATAGAAATGCAAAGGAAGCTTTCAGATTACAATTCTAATTTGCCCAGTGAAGAGCTGATAAGAATCCGCATAGGTATCAATTTCGGAAGAGGAATCATAGAAGATAGTGACGTATATGGTAATGTGGTAAACGTGGCATCCAAGTTGGTTTCTATTGGAGAATCGGATCAAATCCTGGTGTCAAAATCTATCTATGAAAAACTTCAATTAAGAGAAGATCTTTCCTTTTTACCTCTTAAAACAGACCATCCTTTTCAGAACAACCTAAAGCTCACAGCATATTCAGTCAGATGGCAGGAAGAGGACCAAATCAAAGAGAGGGAAATGACCACCATGTCTCTTGCTCTCATGGATCACACCCCAACCATTAAAGAGGAAGAAGACAATGAGGAGGATGATAATCCCACAAGCTATTTCTCTCCCATTGAACATGTGGTCAGGGATAAAGCCTTTAGGACAACTATCGATCCTGAGTGGCGACTTAAAGCCGTCTTTGAAGATACAGAAACGGCTATAGAAACTTCTTTAGAAATCCAGCATATACTTCAAAAATCGGTCCGAGACTTCCACATTGGAATCCACACAGGACTCACCCGAATAGAAGAGGTTGACATTCATGGGGGAGAGGAAGCAGATGAAGCAAGAGAAAAAGCCGGTATTAATGAAATTTATATTACCCAACCCACATACGAATCCATAAAGGATAACCCCTTCTATAAATCCAGCTCACTTTCCGTAAGTTTAGAAAATGGCACATCGTTATATAAAATTTTCCGGCAAACCTCAGCAAGAGAAAGAATTGAAGAACCTTACAGCATTGATCAAAAGGGTTCTCATCCAGAATGTTTCTACTGCAGTTCAAGGAATCATCATTCATCCTCTTGCCCTTCCAAAAACATACCTTTCCATACCAACGGCTTAAACAAAATTGGTTATCTTACCCCTGCAGGGATAAAGTCTCTTTTTGAAAAACATTTCTCCAGGATTTTAGAACCGATCAAAACAAATCAAGACGATATTTATCCACCCTTGATATCCGATCAAAAATCGGATCCATTTAAAGCTCCCTTCGAGGCCTTCTACGAAGTGAATGAAGTTTTTCAACTCCGATTCCTCTGTAAAATGTGGCTTTCTGAAGCCACTGACTGGAACAACTTCCCACTATCAACATCCAATAGGCACGGCGGTGGATTCCTCTGGTTAGGAGAGGATAGCCTGAGGGTCTCCAAGTACAACGATGCCTTAACTATGTTTAACAAGGCTCTGGAAGACCATCTGGAAGACTATAAACCTTACTCTGCTTTAGGTTTCCTTGCCATAGAAACAGATGATCTTGTTAATGCTACTTATCAGTTCCGCAGGGCACTGACCTATACTGACAACCCATTGCAAAAAAGTTATGTCTTACTTCTTCTATCCAGAACCCATGAACTCAGAAATAACATAGAGGATGCAATTGATAAAGTGAGAGAAGCCCTGTTTGCTGCTCCAGGTTTTCTGGAAGCCAAATACAGACACGCAGTACTTCTGGCAAAGAATGGTGATAAAAATGCGGCGATATCCATACTGAAGAACCTCATAGCAATAAAACCAGATTTTTACCTTAAGGTTCTCCTGGATCCCGGATTAACTCCTCTCAAAAAAGAAATAGAACTATTGACTAAGGAGCTTTTTGAATATGCAAAAGCACAAGCATCAAACAGCATCAAAACCATTAAGAAAAATCTCGTAGAGCATGGTGAGTGGTTCAGCAAGGAAGATTCCGAATATAAAAATGCTGAAAAGATTTTTGATCAAACAATCAAACTCCTTGAGGATAACAGTTACTTTGGTTTCTTAGATGTCATTGGTTACAGCTTCGATATAAAAGATAAGCTGAGATCTGTTTTAAAAAACATACGCAGGTCCGTTAAAAAAAGCATTTATTCATTTCATGCCATTTGGAAAGAATACGACCTCTACCTTGAAAGCTACTGTTATAAAAACCTCATCAGCTACAGAGATACTTTTTTATTGAAAGATTATCAAACCATTTTGAACAAAGCAAAAGCAGCATCTTCAATCGAATCAGCGAAAAGCATAAAAGAAGCTCAAAACCTCATTAAAGATTTATCTTCATTGTCAAAGAAGATAGTTAATAACCAAAAGAAGCTCAATTTTTTAAGGATGTTTTACTTTACGTCAGGGTGCTCTTGCAAATTCCTCATCCGTTTTTTGCTGTGGTCTCTATTGGTCAGCACCGTCTCGTGCTTCGTTCTTATAGGATATCAGATTTACTCACACTCACTATCTGATTTTTCGACTGAGGCAATCGCAGACTATTTAAAATTCAGTTCCTTTTTCGGCGGCTTACTCGGGGCCGGTACAAGCATCTATTGGCTCTATAGCCATTTTGATCATCTCTATGCCAAACTGAAATGATGACTTTAATGTTTTCCTTCATTTTTGGAGCAATCGTGGGAAGCTTCCTCAATGTGTGCATCTACCGCCTTCCCGCTCACCAATCAGTTGTTGCCCCTTCTTCTCATTGCCCTTTCTGCAAACAACCCATTGCCTTCTACGACAACATTCCTATTCTCAGTTTTATTATTTTAAGAGGAAAATGCCGAAAATGTAAGGCTTCTGTCTCTTATCAATACCCACTGGTAGAATTTCTGACTGGTTCTCTTTCCCTGATTCTCATGCAAAAATGTGGTTTTGGCCTAAACTACGCAGTCTATTTTATTTTTAGTGCAGCCCTCCTCGTAGTGACCTTTATCGACCTCAGACATCAGATCATCCCTGATAGTATTTCTCTGCCTGGCATCGTTTTCGGGCTTTTAACCTCTGTCTTCTTGTCCAATCTCACTTTTATGGATTCCTTGATAGGCATAGCAGCTGGAGGAGGAAGCCTGCTGTTAATAGCAGGAGGATATTATCTCTTTACTAAGAAAGAAGGAATGGGCCTTGGTGATGTCAAACTGCTTGCTATGATGGGCGCTTTTTTGGGGTGGAAGTCTATCTTGTTTATCATTATGGTGGGGTCTCTCTCAGGTGCCCTGGTAGGCATTACTGTAATGCTTATAAAAAAGAAAGACCGCAAATACGCCATACCTTTTGGTCCCTTTCTGTCCCTGGGAGCTCTATCTTACCTTTTGTATGGGCAGGAAATTATACGCTGGTATGTTCAATTTCACTTCTGGATAAATAAACTCATTAGGTAACTATAATGAGGAAAACAGGTTTTGGTCTGCGTACTACAATTGTTCTAAATTTCACCATAGTGATGTTTATCACTATGCTTCTTATCAGTTTTGTTGTCTTAACCATCACCAGAAAAAATATCCTCGATCAAAAAATAAAAACAGGAGAAACCATCCTGAAATCCTTACCATACATCATCCTCCCATCCATGCAAAAAATGGACAACGGTATTGATCATTCCATAAACAGCGAATCCCTTAAACGCACCATTGAACGGTATACCAACGATGTTGGAATAAAAAATCCTGTAGTCGTCGATTCATCACTGACAATACTTTCGCACGAACAGGAAAAGATAGTTCATCAAAAAAGCAGAGATCCTGATTTGAAGCAAGTCATTCACTCAGGAAACACCATTAAAAAGTTCAGGCCTTACCTCGGTAAGGAGCATCTTTCCATTTCAGCCCCTTTCTTTCAGGGCAATAAAATCATGGGGGCTATTAAGATAATGCTCCCCTTAGATGATGTAGAAGAAGACATGGTGGATTACCAGCAAATAGTATTATTATTCACCATCAGTACCGCCTTTACTTTTATTATCATTGGAAGCTTTTTGCTCACTCGTTACCTGGTAAAACCCCTGGAAAGAATGATTAAAGCAACAGAAGATATTACTGAAGGGTGTTTTCCCCAGAACATAGAACCAACAGGTCGCAATGAAATAGGTACTCTCTCTGCTTCACTTTCCAGGATGTCCGACAAATTAAGGGAAGACAAAAAACAGATAGAGCAACACATTAAGTCCCTGGAAGAGTCTAATAAAAAACTTAAAAAGGCACAGGATGAAGTCCTTCGTTCAGAAAAACTTGCCTCTGTGGGAAAACTGGCTGCAGGTATAGCTCACGAAATTGGTAATCCCATAGGTATTATCATAGGATATATTGAGATACTCCGCCAAAACACAAGTCAAAAAGAGGAAAATCTCGATACGCTTAACCGGGTAGAAAATGAAATCATGAGAATTGATAAGATTATCAGAGAACTGCTTGGTTTCTCCCATCCCAGCAAGGCTGCCTTACACCCCATCCAGGTGAATCCACTGATTGAAGAAGCTGCTTCCCTTATATCGCACCAGAAGGCATTTCGCGATATCGAATTGGATCTGAGATTACAGGATGGACTTCCCTTTGTTACAGCTGATAAACAACAATTTCAACAGGTGATGATCAATTTGTTCATCAATGCTATGGATGCCATGCAAGGAGGAGGGGGATTAACCGTTATCACGGAACAATATAATGACAAACAAAACCCATCCAATACCTCCTCAAATTCACCAGACGTCAGGATTACTGTAAAGGATACAGGGGTTGGTATTGAAGAAAATCAACTTAATAGAATTTTTGATCCTTTTTACACGACTAAAAGCCCAGGGAAAGGAACAGGTCTGGGCCTATCGATCTGCCTGAGAATTATCGAATCTTTTAGAGGCAAGATATCCGTTAAAAGCTCACTTTCTGAAGGCACTACATTCACTATTATGCTTCCAGC
>CBDTTR010000054.1:0-10111 GCA_965363405.1 uncultured bacterium
AACAGATGAGAAAAACCATAGTTAAATCGGGACTTACTGGTGGGGGTAAGGGCGAGGAGATTTTTACCAGCATGATGGATGAAGAGCTGTCTAAACAAATGTCCTCTAGACAGGGATTAGGACTTAAAGATGTGTTAATAGAACAACTGACAGGCAGAAGAGAAAAGATATTACCTGAAAGTATTGCTACTCAGAACTATAGAAAGAATGAAGCTGCCCACAAAAGTGGCCCCCCCTTTATTCTTCCAGTACTTGGAGAAATTTCTTCTAATTATGGCTGGAGGAAGGATCCCTTTACTGGCAAACGTGATTTTCATCATGGTATTGATATAGCCAGCCCTTCTGGTTCGGAAGTTTTTGCTACCGGAGCAGGACGTGTTGTTTTTAATGGATGGAAGGAAGGTTATGGTAGGATGGTTGAGATAGAACATAAGGATGGATTAAGCACCATCTATGCTCATAATTCCAAAAATTTGGTGAAGGAAGGAGAAAAAGTTGACAGATATCAACCCATTGCTTTGGTAGGAAATTCTGGAAAATCAACAGGTCCCCATCTCCACTATGAAGTGAGGGAAAACGGGGAGCCAATTAATCCAACAAAGTTAACCCATATTGGTACAAGGAGGTGGTATGCTGACAGGTTCTAGTTTTTTTAATCTTATAAAGAAGGAGATGTTGAGTGAAAGTTAGACAGAATGATTTAATTAAGAACAAAAACCTATTACAAAACGTTAATCAGAAATACAGGAAAACAAATTTAAGCAGTTCTTCTCTACTAAGGATGTTCAGTGTTTATTGGGGTAGCACCCAGGTAAAACTGACAGAAGGTAAACGTTCAATAGACATTAATCAGTCATCAGTTTCAGACTCTGTTAAGTAAAGATTCTTTGAAAAGCAAGAATGATAAAAATGATTAAAGAACATTTGGCAGAAAAGACTAATATCAATTAAATATGATAATCTCAGGATCGCCATAATAATCCATTTTAATAAAAAGCTAAAGTTTATCTGGACTCTTGTCGATATATAAAGAAAGTGATTTTACAGGAGGTTCAGATATGAAGATTAGTAGTGAGCGATCCCTTATAAGTCTGGAATCTTATGTTAAGAATGCTCAAAATAGCGATGAGTTGAAGTCAACTCGCGGACAAGAGCCGGGGAAAAGTATTCAAACAGAACGTGTTAAGTTATCCCCCAAAGCAAGAGATCTCCAGAAGATCAGGGAAGTAATGGAAGCGACACCTGAGATTAGAGAAGAAAAAGTGGGGCAATTCAAAAGGGAGATAGAAGCAGGAACATACAGCGTGCAAGGAGATAAAGTAGCTGAAAAGATGATTAGAGAATCTCTTATTGACGCTTTTATATAAATATAAACATGCTATCTCCTTTAAGCGCAACATTGTTGAGCAATAGAGTTGTCCCCCTTCATCAGGAAGGTGGGTGGATAGCATGGACACAGTATTATCAGAGTTAATAACCATACTGAATAAGGAGATAGAATTACATAAGCAACTTCTCTTGCTTCTCCAAAATGACAGACATTTTTTAGTCGATCTCTCTACGGAGGAGATTTTTGAAAATATTAAGAAGAAAGAAACTTGCACTCTCAAAATTAAAATGCTGGAAGAGTCAAGATCATCGCTTGTTGACAGACTCTCTCAGCATTGTGCTATCCCTCCCCAGGAGATGACCTTATCTAAAATAGTATCATTAGCTAAAGAACCCTATCGTTCTACCCTCGCTACCTCTCAATCTAGTCTCACCGCTCTTATAAGAAGCATAAAAGAAATTAGTCAGGTCAATCATTTTATCATCAAAGATTCTCTCTACTATTTCCAGCGATCTTTAGATTTCTTAAATAACGCATCTGCTGCAAGCCCAACCTATGTGAATAGTGGAAAGATAAAGGATCCCACACGGTTTGGGAGCCTTCTTGCAAGGGAGGTATAGTATGTCTGGTTTATACGGCATTTTGGATATGTGTAAGTGGTCCACGCTGGCCCAGCAGGCAAACATTGAGGTGATAGGCCACAACATTGCAAACGTTAACACACCCGGTTATAGTCGTCAAAATGTAGTATTAAATGCAGCACCTTCCATTACTACCGTTATCGGACAGATGGGAACGGGTGTGAGGGCTGTTGCGGTTCAAAGGGAACATGATAAATTTGTTAATGCCCAGATCAACTTTGAAAAACAAATCTTGGGAAACTGGCAGGCTCAGGATTATAGTTTTCAACGGATAGAAGGGATCTTTAGTGAATTTTCAGGATATGGCCTGAGCAGTGCAATGAACGAGTTTTGGAATGTCTGGCAGTCGTTAGCTGATAATCCTTCCGGCCAGGCGGAGCGAGTAGGCCTGATTAGCATAGCCGAGACTATGGCTCGTGATTTTAATAAGATGTACGAAGACCTCCACACTATTCAGGTTGATACAAATAGCAGTATTAAGGGTGCTGTCGATAATATAAATGCAATAGTTGATCAGGTTGTTGAACTCAATGGAAAGATTTTACAGATAGAGGTGGGTCAAGATACAGCCAATGATTTTAGAGATCAGAGAGAATCCCTTCTTGATGAGTTGGCTCAAAAGATTGGTTTTTCCTGCGTTGAGGACGATGCGGGACAAGTAAGTATTTTTCTGGAAAATGGTCATCCCCTGGTCCAACCCGGAAGAGGTTGGCATTTGGCAGTAGAAGTTAATGCCACCAATAACAATTTCCATGATGTGGGCTGGGATGATGGAACAGGCATCTTGACAGACATCACTGGCAATATTACTCGGGGTGAGCTGGGTGGATTGTTAGAGATACGGGATACTATTGTGCCTTCCTATATTGGGAAAGTAGATAAACTGGCGGCAGGAATTATTAATGAGACGAACAAGCTCCACTACTACGGCTATGGGATTGACGGTTCTACAGAAAATAATTTTTTCAACCCCTTGAGTGTCAGCACAAATATTTCGGGGGATAATACCGGTGGTGCATCAATCGATGTGGGCACCGTTTATGACAATAGCGTCTTGACTCTGGATGACTATGAAATAAGATTTACAGGAGCTGCTACCTTTGAGATTTATAATGTTACAGATGGAACTCAGGTAATGGATGCTCGTATTAATGGTGTGGTAGACAACGATGGTTCTTTCGCTTACACCAGTGGAGATGATATTGAGTTTGAAGGAATCAGGGTAGTGATTACTGATGGGGCTATTGGACTAACTTCAGGGGATATCTTTACTGTTGATTCCACTGGAGATGCGGCAAAAAATATGATGTTAAATCCTGATATTGTAAACGATGTCAATAAGATCGCTACTTCTGAAGATGGATCAGGCAACGATAATTTAAATGCTTTAGCCATAGCAGGATTGAGGAATGGAAACTATATGAGTAATAATACCACCAGTTTTGATGGCTATTATAGTGGTCTGATAGGTGAAATTGGTGTAGACGCTCAGAATGCCTCTAGAAGTTTTCTTTATAAACAGAGCATGGTCGAACAACTGACCAGCCGAAGAGAGTCAATTTCAGGTGTCAATTTGGATGAGGAGATGGCAAATTTGATCCGATACCAGCAAGCTTTCACAGCATCAGCGAGAATGATAACCCTTGTAGACGAGATGATGGATGAGTTGCTTAATTTAATTTAAGATGGGAGAGGGCAATGCGTGTTTCTACTATGATGATGTTTAATAACATCGTTCGCAATCTTGCAAAGAGTACAGAACGCACTCAAGAAATTCAAGAAGTAATTTCAACTGGCAAAAAAATCAATCGGCTCTCGGATGACCCTGTTGCAGTTACCAAACTGTTGAACTATCAAACACATCTGAATAAGTTGGGACAGTATAAAGAAAATATCAGTTATGGTAATTCCTGGTTGAGCATGAGTGACTCGATACTGCTGGATATGCAAAATTTATTAACTGAAGCAAAAAATATTGCTATTGCTCAATCCACCAGCACAGCCAATAGCGAGACGAGGGCTCAAGCAGCGGTTGCAGTTCAGAATTTCTATGAACAGCTGGTTAGTTATGCCAATACTAAATTAGGGGAGAATTACATCTTTGGCGGTTCCATAACAAATATTGCCCCATTCAACATGGATGGAACGTATAATGGTAACAAAGATGATCTTACAGTAGAGATTATGGAAGGGATTAGGACAAAGATCAATATTGCAGGTCCTGAATTTCTGGTAACAGATTTAAATCCTGTTTTTTCCACTGCGGCAGCTACTGCTGGTAATACATCCAGTACCGGACTGGTAGCTAGAAATACAAATACCATCTTAGCCAATCCAAGCAGCTTGAGTGCCTATGGGATAACCTTTGTTTTAGAAAATGGACTTACACAAGAGATAACCTATAGCACTGATGATAATCCCACTCAGGATGAGCTGGGTATGGGGATTGCTGATGCTATTAGTAACCATGATGTCCTCAACCAGTATATCCGGGCCAGCTATGATGCAACGACAGGAAATATCACCTTTGAAGCCAAAGAAGTGGGTGATAATGGCAATCAGTATTCCATTGATGCAGCTAATACCACTGCGATTGAAGGTACATTAGCTACTACTTTTGCTGGTGGGAGATCGGAGATAACATCCGGTTTTGTTTTTGATAACACAAATTCGGATATAGTTTTTTCAGAAAATGGTGGTGCAGATATTACTGCCAACATCATAGCTGACAGTGGAGCGGTTGCTGGAGAAACCTATACAGGTGATCAGGTTGCTTCTTTTATTGAGCAGGCAATGGAGGCACAAAGCTTAACTGACCCCAATGGTAATTCATATACCTATACGGTCTCTTATGATGAGTCTACAAATGAGTTTGCAATCGTCAATGATGCTAGTAATGGAGGGACGCTCAATCTGAGGTGGGGTGCTGCAGGAACAACTGCTGAACAAACCCTGGGTTTTAACAGCGTTGATTCAGGTGTTTTGGCAGCAGGAGGATTAGACGCAAGTGACAATCAGGTGGAATTCAATGTTCTTACTGGAGTGAACGACAGGTTTAGCATTACCGTTGATGGAACGGGTAGTGGCAATATCAACATTACGGCGGGGGCTTATACTGCTGCCACCTTAGCGACTGAGATGCAAAATCAGATTAATGCTGATGCCATTTTAGCTGGCGCGGGTATAACGGTTACAGTGGATTTTGGGACAACCATAAGTGGACAGTTTACCATTACCTCAAATACAATGGGAGCCAATTCGAAAATTAGCTTAACCAGTGATAGCACTAATGATTTCTTGGAGACAGTAGGACTAGACAGAGATTTTGAGATCTCCGGTACCACTCCCACACTTCTTGCTGATCTCAACGGTGGTGCTGGGGTAACAGCAGGGAATATCACCATTACTGATCGCATTGGGAATAGTGATACGATAGCAGTTAATGCTGGGGACACTATTTTGGATGTGATTAATAATATCAATGCATCAGCAGCTATTGATGTAACGGCTCAGCTTAACCCAGAAGGAAATGGGATCGATTTAATCGATAACAATGGCTTCCCGATACAAAACTTGGTAGTGGATGATAATGCCACTGCCAGGGATTTGGGCATAGTAGGCAACAAACCAGGAGCTATTTATGGTACGGACCTCAATCCGGCAGTGAGCAGTACCACCCGTATCAATGTATTAAAAGGAGGGGCTGGTTTAACCCTGAATGCTATCAGTATTGTTAACGGTCTAAGTAGTGAAAAGATTGATTTGAACAGGGCTAGATCCATCACGGATGTTTTAACTGCCATTGATGACTTGGGTATTGATGTTGCTGGGGCTGTTAATGCCTCTAAGACTGCAATTGATATAACTTCTACCCTTTCAAATACAACAGCAATTGTAAACGAGGTCGATGGAGAAACAACTGCTTCTGACCTGGGGATTCAAGGAGGTACAGACTTTTTAAAGGTCCTGGCTGTTTTACAAGAGGCCTTAGAAAAAGATGACAGCGCCGCACTACTCAACATATTAGATCAGTTCGATCTTATCTTAAGCACGTTGGTTGAGAAAGGATCGGGGGTAGGGGCGAGAACGAATCAATTGGATGCAATGAACAACCGAATAGTAGCCAGTGAAACGGAAATCAGTGAGATAAAATCTGACATTGAAGATGCCGATATGGTTGAATACCTGACCAAGTTTACTTTGCAACAAACTATCCTGGAAGCAATGATGTCAGCAGCAGCCAAATCCTTACAAACATCCTTGCTCAATTTCCTAAGGTAAGGGGGTGGATAAGACTCAAATTATTTGCATTAATTGCTATTCTATAGTAATAGGTGCTTAGGGACAATGAAGTTTCGTGAGAATCTTTTAAGCATTTTCTGCCAAGGAAGGTATCAATGTTAGTATTGACAAGGAAGTTGGGTGAAAGCATTGCCATTGGTGATGACATAAAGGTTACCATCATTGAGGTTAAAGGGAAGCAGGTAAGGATAGGTATAGAAGCCCCACAGCAGACTGTCGTACATCGGGAGGAAATTTACCAGAAGATTCAGGAAGAAAATAGAATGGCTGCTTTGATCAGTCCTGTTCACCTTAAGAAGATTGGTGATTTTTGGAAAAAAACAAAAACATGATCCATGATGCTACATTAATGATGCATGATGGTTTATTTATATCTATTACACTTAATGATATAGGGAACTATTAATGGAAATAGAAACTACCCGTTTTGGTCAAGTTGAAATTAATGAAAATCTTATCATTGCTTTGCCAGATGGGATTTTAGGATTTGAAGACTTTAAGCGATATATCATCTTAGACCATTTTGATAAGGAGAGTCCTTTAAAGTGGTTCCAATCCATTGATGACCCCTCACTGGCATTTGTGATAACGGATCCCCTTATTTTCGTACCTGAATATAAAGCGAAAGTGTCTAAAGAGGAAATTAGAAATATTAAACTTTCTGATACGAGCAAGGCCGTCATTGTTGTTATTGTGAATATCAAAAGGGATCATAGTGAAATTACCATTAATCTTCAGGGTCCCATTGTAATCAATCCTGAAGAAAAATTGGCTAAGCAGGTAATCATCAGAGAAAGTGATTATTCCGTCCGTCACGTTATATTTTCGAAAGAACAAAATGGAACCATCGCTACCAAGACGTCTAACTGCCAGAAAGTGACAAACACCCACCCGCTTTAGATCTTCAGATTTGCTCTTCTTTTTTTTCTTCGTCTTTCCAATTGGTTGATGTGAACTAAGAGTAAGTAATATTTCGGCTTGATATGAGGAGATGGTAGGATAAACAGAAGAAGGCTGTTAAGTTGTGCTCTTATCTTAACGAGTATCTTTCATTACTTTTACAACCTTTTTAATCTCCTGCTCAGTTAGATTGATCGAACAGGGGATATTTACTATGGTATCATACATTTTTAGTGCCTTCTCAATTTTATATGATTGGCACTTCACATAGGGTTTTTGTAAATGATTTAAAAACCACAGAGGTCTGGCTTGAATCCCATTGCTATTCAGGTGTTTTAATAAAAATTGTTTTTCTTTTTTATCTTTGCATAAAACGGCATAGAACCATTTATTGGATTTAGCATAATTTGGCTCGTTTAGTAATGTGTATTGAGAATCAGCCAACAGCTTTTTGTATAAATTGAAATTCCTTCTCTTTGTTTCCACGAAGTTTTCTATTTCTTCCAGCTGGGCTACACCAACTGCGGCAAGAATATTAATAAGCCTGTAGTTAAGACCAATTTCGTTATGGATATATTCCATACCTTCTTCTTTTGCCTGGGTTGTCAAATGTTTGGCCCTTTTTGCCAAAACCTCATCATCGGTAATAATCATCCCTCCACCCCCGGTTGTAATAATTTTATTACCGTTAAAACTTAAACACCCCAGTAAACCCAGTGTTCCAGTCTTTTTACCTCTATATTCAGACCCTAATGATTCAGTTGCATCCTCAATAATTTTCAAGTTGTATTTTTTAGCTAATTCCAATAAAGGATTCATATCAGCAGGAGTTCCCAAAACATGAACGGGGATGAGTGCAGAGATTCTTCTTTTTGTCTTTTTGTTAATCAATTTACCATTAACAAAATTGCATTCTGCTGCAATGAATGCTCTAATTTTGCCTACATCTATATTGCAATAATCATCGCAATCCATAAATACTGGCTCAGCCCCCACATATTTTACTGCATTGGCTGGTGCGATAAAGGTGATAGTGGGAACAATAACTTCGTCATGCTGCTTTACCCCTGCCAAAATTAATGAAATATGTAATGCCGAGGTGCCGTTCATACATGCTATCGCATATTTTGCTCCTAAATAGTTTGCCACGTCCTGTTCAAATCTATCAACATATTTTCCAACAGATGAAATCCATTCTGTGTCAAGACATTCTTTTACATACTTCCATTCATTTCCTTTAATTACTGGTACACTTAAAGGGATCATTTTTTTCATGCAGCGTCGTAATGACGTGCTCCTCTAAATTTAATTTTATTTCCGAAATATAAGTCGCGAAATCCATTGATCAAAACACAAGCATGATTCATATCCTTGGTGGTGTGTTGGTAATGGTCTAAAATGAGTTCTTTGTTGGCTTCAAAGAGCATTTTGTAAAATTCAACTTAGTTTTATATTTTATCTTTAATAGTAGTGTTGTTTAGGCTTTAGCTTCGCTTGTTTGGAAATTTTTTCTGATAAGTTTTTGGTAAGCTATACTCAGAGTTTTTGGTAGCTCTTTATGATCAGGATTTGTCGCTAAAATTTCCTCATATGTTTTTACCGCTTTGTCAAACGTGCCACTATTAAAATAGATATTCCCCAAGGTTTCTTTTAGCTCAAGATCGTTGGGTTTAAACTCCAGTGCCTTAAGTAAAAATTTTTCAGCTGCCTCCATCAGACCTCTATCGATTGAAACTAATCCCAGGTCGCGGTAGATAGCTGGATTATTGGGAGCGAGTTCCAATGCTTTGCTCAAGGCTTCTACTCCTTTATCAAAATCCTTCATGGCAAAATAGGTATGTCCCAGATGATAGTATGCTTCAGGTAGAGAAGGATCCTGGTTGATTACCTCCAGATACTCCCTCTCTGCTCGTTTATAATCTTTAACACGAAAATAAAAGTTCCCTGCCTCCAGAATTATTTCTTGCTTGTCTATTTTGGGGAAGGAGTCCTTTGAGAATTTTCCCCTGATCATCTTACACCGCTCTTCCCATTGTTGATTCCTATCCTGACATTTTTTCAGGAGGTTTCCAGCTTTTCTAGAATTACTTTTCAGTGCTATTGCATGTTGTAAGATCGAGATAGCATTTTTAAAGCTGTTTTGTTCAGTGTAGATTTTACCTAAGTAGTAATGGGCATCACTGTAATCTGGTTTTAGCTCTATTACTTTTTTAAAGGCAGATTCTGCATCGGAGTAGTCTTCAATCTTGAGAAGTTTTAACCCGGATTTAAAATAGTCATTCCAATTTTTTTGTGACTTTTTCAAGGTTTCTTGACTATCCTGATAGTCGCTAAGTCTTTTTAATAATTGCTGGACGTCTTTACTAAATGGAATAAGTGCTTTAATGAGGTTTTTATAATAGCTATCTGCACGATCCAGTTGCTTGTCCAGTTTTTCATCTGCATTATCTATTTCATCTATTCTTCTTATCTCATCTTTACCCATAAATAGTATGTTGGCGAAGTTGTAACTTTCCAACATTGTGATAATCCGTCCTTTGCTTCCTATCTCTACAGTCATTTTTTCTGCTTTTTGAGTTAGCTTAATGTATTCTGGGCTTCTTTCTTGGCCGTCTTTTCCCATCTTTCTCAATTTCTTGATGAGCTTTAGGGTCGATTCGGAAATCTTTTTCATCTCTTTTGATGCCTCTTCAGCAGATTTTAAATCCTTTATCAGCTCTTCATATCTAACTGGATCCTGTTTGGAACTTGCCTCATGGAGTATATCTCTAATTTCTGGATGCTCATCCTGGCAATATTCATTAATCGCATCTTTAAGACGCAATATCTTGGTTCCTTCTTTCCTGGCACCACCTTCAGTAGCATCGATGCATAAGGCATCAGTTTTTTTGATTTCTGTGTTTAGTTCAATAACAAAACTCTTAAAGGCAGGGTCAGA
>CBDTTR010000055.1:0-10072 GCA_965363405.1 uncultured bacterium
ATTGTGCAAAAAATTCAGGATGCAGGGTAGAAGGATAGAACTCAGGATGTTGGATCAATAGAATTTAGGGATTAGGGAATTAAGGGATTTAGGGATTTGCGATGTGCGATATAGGATGTGGGATTTAAAACAGAAGATGCTGGATACTGGATAACATCAGATTTTAATAATAATTAAGAGTTGCAAGGTTGTGCGTTAACCCGCAACTCGGAACCCGTAACCCGCAACTGGTTGTTTAGGAGTCTTATGAACAATAGCACTATCACAGCTACAACCAAACTTTGTGCAGTAATAGGCAACCCTATTGAACACTCCCTTTCTCCCCTTATCCATAATGCTGCCTTTGAGCAATTGAAATTGAATTATGTTTTTTTAGCTTTTAAAGTAGAGCAGTTGAAAGAAGCAGTTGTGGGAATGCGGTCTCTAAACCTTAAAGGAGTGAGTGTTACCATTCCTCACAAGATAGATGTGATGGATTATCTGGATGATATTGAGGAAGTAGCGAGAAAGATAGGAGCGGTAAATACTATTTTGAACCAGGAAGGACGTTTGCTTGGCTACAACACTGACTGTAGTGGGGCAATAATAGCCCTGGAAGAAAAGATTGAACTGAAAGATAAAAAAACAATACTTCTGGGAGCAGGTGGATCTGCTCGGGCGATAGCCTTTGGGCTTAAAGGTAAAGGTGCTGATCTCACCATTCTCAATAGAACGGTTAAGAAGGCTGAAATGCTGGCATTGGAACTCAATTGTCAGCATGGTGGTTTAGAACTTCTTGAATCTTTACAGCCTGATATTTTGATTAATACAACTTCTTTAGGAATGTATCCAAAAATGGATGATACACCTGTTAAGAAAGATTTTTTAAAGAATATGCTGGTCTTTGACATTGTCTATAATCCGCTCAAGACTCGTTTGATTAAAGAGGCTGAGCAGAATGGGTGTACGACTATCATGGGGCTGGAGATGTTTGTTAACCAGGCAGCTTTGCAGTTCGAGTTATGGACTGGAAAGAAGGCTCCTAAAGATTTGATGAGAAAAGTTGTGGTGGAGAAGCTCTCGTGAACCTGTTAGTTAGAAAATCTGCATTAAAAGGAAGTATAGAAATACCAGCTTCTAAATCCCAGACTATACGCGCAGTCGTTATTGCTTCTTTAGCCCAGGGCCAATCAAGAATTATGAACCCCTTAGATTCGGGTGATACGCACTCGGCTGTGGTGGCTTGCAGGGCTTTAGGGGCTGAGATTGAAACAGGGGAAGATTGGGTGGTGAGAGGTTTTGGAGGTAATCCCAAACTGCATGAATCAAAGATTGATGTCGGAAATTCAGGTACCTCACTCAGGCTTACCACCAGTGTGGCTGCACTACAGGAGGAGGAAGTTATTTTTGATGGAGACGCTTCTTTGAGATCCCGCCCATTACAACCACTTTTAGATGCTTTGAACAATTTGGGAGCCAGAGCGTACTCGCTTGAAAATAATGGTTGTTGTCCTATCAGCGTTAAGGGGAGAATGAGGGGTGGGAAGACCGAAGTGAGTGGTGTTACCTCTCAGTATCTGTCAAGTCTCCTTATCAGCACCCCTCTTTTAGAAGAGGATACTGAAATTCGTGTCATTGACCTTCATGAGAAACCTTATGTGGAAATGACACTGACATGGTTAGATGAACAGCAAATTAACTACGAACGGGAGGGATGGGAAATCTTTCGGGTAAGGGGGAGACAAAGCTATCATCAGTTTGATAAGAGGGTCCCGGGGGATTTCTCCTCTGCTACTTTTCCGCTATGTGCTGCTGTAATTACACCTTCCCACCTCATGCTTAAAGGGCTGGATATGAATGATACTCAGGGTGATAAGGAGGTAATCACCATGCTTAAGAAAATGGGTGCCAGCATCCAGATCAAGAAGGAAGGTATTTTAGTTGACTCAAGTGAGTTAGTGGGGTGTGAGCTGGATTTGAACAACACTCCTGATGCCCTTCCTGCCCTGGCTGTGGTAGGCTGTTATGCAAAAGGAGAAACGATTCTGAAAAATGTAGCACAGGCCAGGATTAAGGAGACGGACCGGATTGAGGTGATGGCTACAGAGCTTTCAAAAATGGGAGCTGAAATTGAAGAAATGAAAGATGGGCTTATTATTCGGCAGAGTGAACTTAAAGGAACGAGAGTTAGTGGTTATCATGACCACCGGGTGGTCATGGCACTTTCACTTGCGGGAATGATGGCGCAGGGAGAGACAGAGATTGATAGTGCTGAATCTGTTGATATTACCTTCCCAGGATATGTGGGAAAGATGTGCCGACTGGGTGCTCGGATGGAAGTTATACCATAAAGGAATCTTTTCATATCAAATATTTAACATTCGCAACTTTTCGGCCTAAAAGACGCTATTTTTTGAATAGTCTGATGGAGATGGATGATGAAAAAAGAAGATTTTTATCAGAAATTAAGGAGCAGGGTAAAAGAGTGGGCGGTGCGAGAAGGAAAAGACAGCAAGGCATTAAAGTATGTTCTTATGGCACCTGATTTCTTCCATTTGCTTTGCAAGTTAATGTTTGATCCCAGGATCCCCAGTGCCGAAAAGGCAAAAGTGGGTGGTGCGATTGCCTATTTTATCTCACCTATTGATTTTGTGCCGGAGGGATTAGTTGGCCCCATAGGGTACGTTGACGATGTTGCT
Organism: uncultured bacterium; assembly: GCA_965363405.1. Classification (GTDB taxonomy): domain Bacteria; phylum Desulfobacterota; class WTBG01; order WTBG01; family WTBG01; genus WTBG01. Next base: position 2,679 of record CBDTTR010000055.1, read on the forward strand.
CTTGCCGCTTATGTGCTAAATAGTGTTCTAAAAAGTGTTGGTCCGGAAATTCTGGAGGAACATTGGGCAGGTGATGGTGACGTGCTTAAGAACATTCAGGAGATTTTGAGAGTTGCTGATGAGCTTGTTGGTTCAGGTATGTGGAAGAAAGTCAAAAAGTTCTTAAATAGTAAAAGTTAAGCTAACCGCCGAGAACGCTGGGATCGCAGAGATATAATATACATTCTTCTCAGCGTACTCTGCGATCTCCGCGGTGAATTATTACATTGGACGAAATAAAGTGAGTGGAGGTCGTTTTCTTTTCGTGGAAAAACTAAATATGTTTGCACGTGTTGGGATTAAGGGCATGAAGATTTCTCGCTTGTTTATTTGCTGCGCGGTCTTATTTGCCGTTCTTTCATGTGTCCATCTCAGGGAAAAGACATATTTAGATGTTTATCAGGGTGAGCCCATTTCCTTTGAAGAGATGCTCGAATCATTAACCAAAGCCAGAATAGTATACATAGGAGAAGTACATACCTTAAGGAGGCACCACCGTTTTCAGCTTCGCGTAATTAAGGCTCTTTATCAGGAAGATGTTCCACTGGCCATTGGCCTGGAGATGCTGCCATTTGAATCTCAGAGGTACCTTGATGCATGGATTGACGGGAAATTAAGCAAAAAAGATTTTCTCCATCTTATAAAGTGGCAAAAAACATGGGGTGTTGATTTTGGTTTATATAAGCCCATATTTGATTTTGCTCGGGAGAAGAAAATAAAGTTGCTTGCCTTAAATGTGCCACGGTATCTGGTCAAAAAGGTTGCACGAAAGGGTTTGTCAGGTTTAACAGATGATGAGAAAGATATGCTTCCACCTGTTACTCCTTCCTCGGAAGAACACAGGAGATATCTGGCTCTTTCGCTAAGCCGGCATAAAATGCTCCAAGGGGAATTTGAGCAGTATGGTTATGAAGCACAGGATCTGTGGGATAGTACCATGGCTCATCATGTAATAAAGTACCTGAAAAGTGATGAAGGAAAAGATAAAATGGTGGTAGTCCTTGCTGGTTCTGGACATATGGGATATGGGTATGGAATACCTGAGCGGGTATCTAACGCACTAAGTTTTCCCTATCGTATTATACTTCCCACTGCCAGTGGTGATGTGAAGTTTAAAAAAGAGTGGGAGAAGCATATAGAACCAGTTGAATTGACACATGAGGATTTTCATTTTATCAAAAGACCTGTTGCTGACTTCATTTTTTTGGTGCCACTGCGATAAACGCGAATGATGGACTTCTTGGAAGAACGGTTAGAATCCTTAAAAAAGGCCGGACTGTATCGAACCCTCAAATCTTTAAGAGGACCCCAGTCTGCTACTACCATTATTGATGAAAAGAGGGTGCTACAATTTTCATCTAATAACTATTTGGGTTTAGCAGATCACCCCCGATTAAAGGCTGCTGCGCAAGAAGCTATAGATAGTTGTGGTTCAGGTTCTGGTGCTTCCAGGCTGATTTGTGGTAATCTGGAGTTAAATGAGAAGTTAGAGGGTAAGATTGCTAAACTCAAAAAGAAGGAGAACGCCCTCCTGTTTAATACAGGTTACATGGCTAATATCGGGATAATAAGTACTCTCATGGGTGAAGAGGATGTTATTTTTAGTGACGAGTTCAATCATGCAAGTATCATCGATGGTTGCATGATGAGCAAGGCACAGGTAAGGGTGTATCCCCATAAGGATATGGATGCCTTGGAGGACTTGCTTAAGGAATCGAAACAGTTTAAACACAGACTGATTGTTACCGACGGGATATTCAGTATGGATGGTGATATTGTTTCACTTCCAGAGCTGGTTAGTCTTGCGAAAAAGTATGAGTGCATGCTGATGGTTGATGATGCTCATGCTACAGGAGTTCTGGGTGCTAACGGCGGAGGAACAGGAGAACATTTTTCTCTTGAAGATGAGATTGATATCTCTATGGGAACGTTCGGGAAGGCCCTGGGTGGGTTTGGTGCTTTTGTAGCAGGCAGCCATGTGTTGAGGGAGTTTTTAATCAATAGAGCGAGACCTTTCATTTTTACTACAGGTCTTCCCCCTGCTGTGATAGCAAGCGGGATAGCAGCCCTTGAGCTGTTGGAGGTGGAGCCGGAAATACGGGCTAAACTATGGGAGAATGTCGGTTTCTTTAAAAATGGAATTAAAGAGTTAGGTTTCGATATACTTAATAGTGAGACACAGATTATTCCTGTTCTGGTGGGAGATGCCTCTTTAACTATGCAGATGGGAGAGATGCTGCTTAAAGAAGGGGTTTTTATTCAAGGAATCCGTCCTCCGGCTGTTCCTGAAGGTTCATCCAGATTGAGGATTGCCATCATGGCGACCCATACCAAGGGAGAGTTAGAGTTTACCCTGGAGTCATTAGAGAAAGTTGGAAAGAGTTTAGGGATTATATAGTGCCTCAACAGAGAGTATAGTTCAGGCAGAAATCCGAATGTCGAAACAATCAATCATAAATTTAGGGATTTAAGAATTGAGGGATTCAGGAATTTTCTCAATTCGCAATTTCTAAAATTTTTAAATTCCTCAGTTTTTTATTTAGTGCTCCGAATTTCTAAAAGACGAAAACAAGTTTTTGATCAGAGACTGTATAAAAAGGTAGAGTAGTATGCCTGTTTTTGAAACTCCAGACGGTGTGAAGCTCAGCTTCCAGATGGAAGGAAGTGGCAAGACCTTATTGTTTCTTCATGGATGGTCTATGTGCTCACGGGTTTGGAAGTACCAGCTTGAATGGTTTTCAAGGGAGTATCAAGTTGTTGCCCTGGACTTAAGGGGACATGGGAGGTCTGAAAGCCCTGATGGGGATTATAGCTTCTCATATCTCTCCCAGGATATTATAGACTTCATCGAAGGATTGAAGATTGAAAAGATTACTCTTGTTGGGTGGTCACTTGCTGTTTCACTTATTCTGGGGGTTTTTGGTTCCCGTCTATCATGTGTTGATTCGATTGTGTTAGTTGATGGTACCCCCGCATTCGTAGCCAGTGAGGAATTTCCTCATGGACTGCCTTCTCCAGTGGTGAAAAGGATGTTGAAGCTGGTCGATTCTAATTTTAGTCAAGCATTAAAGGTTTTTCACGATCTATTGCTTTCAAGTCAGGAATTGGAAGGGGAAAACAAGGACGAAATTTGGGATCTTTTGACCAATGAGAACTATCTCCCAAGGCAGGAAGTAGCAAGCAAATCACTGTTTTCTTTCGCCAATGTGGATCTCAGAAGTAAGATAAAAGATGTAACGGTGCCAACCCTGCTTGTTCATGGGGAAGAGGATAAGATTTGCCCTGCAGGGGCTGCTCAATATATGAAAGAACACATAAAGAGTGCGGAGGTCGTTATTTTTCCTGAAGCAGGGCATGCCCCGTTTCTAACTCAGGCCAAAGCCTTTAATCAACATCTCGATCGCTTTTTAAGCTCACTATGATTAATAAAAGAAGAATTAAAAAATCTTTTAGTACTCATGCCTCCACATATGATCAGTCTGCTCACTTTCAGCAGAAGGTTGCAGGGGAGGTTGTCGAGCATGTAAAAGCTTTGGGGATTCGTCCAAACCGAATTCTAGATATTGGGACAGGTACGGGTACCATTGCACTGGAACTTAAAAAACTTTTTGCTTCTGCTACCGTTCAGGCATGTGACATCGCTTGTGGAATGGTTATAGTAGCTAAGGCAAAAGGTGATGAGCTTTTCTGTGACCACCTTGATTTCATTGGTGCTGATGCTGAATATCTTCCCTATCGTGGAGAAAAGTTTGATCTGGTTATCTCAAGTCTTACCTATCAGTGGCTAAATAATTGGAGGTGTGCCATGAAGGAAGTTTTGAGAGTCTTGCAAATCGGTGGAATGTTTTTCTTTACAGCATTGGGAAGTAAGACGCTTTTTGAATTGAGAGATTCCTATATCCGATCCTATAGAGAATTGGGAAATAGTGGCGTAGCTCATCTTCATAAATTTATTGATGAGAATACTCTACACGAACTTCTCGCTGAGGAGGGTTTTTTTGAGATTTCTGTGAAATCAAGGTTTGAAAAAAAGTATCACAATGGTGTTAAAGATTTACTTGTTAACTTAAAAGCTATTGGTGCTCAGAATGCTTCCCAATACAGTCCTTTAGGATTGGGGAAACCCAGGGTGTTTAGAAGAATGGTAGATATATATGAAGAGCGGTATGGGAATGGTTTGAGTATTCCAGCTACCTATCAATTGCTATATGGTTTTGGGAGAAAAGTGTAATTCAGTATCGATTCTAGCCGAGGGAGTTTATGTTCATAGAGGGAAATGAAGACCATGGAACAACATAGGAACACTCTGGATGTGGAACAACTTGAGCAGTGGGATAAGCAATACCTCTGGCATCCCTTTACGCAAATGAAGGACTATTGTGATGAGAAACCTCTCATCATAGAAAAAGGGGAAGGTTCTTTCTTGATAGATGTTTATGGCAATAAGTATCTGGATGGAATTTCTTCCCTCTGGGTAACCATTCATGGACATGGGCGAGAAGAGATTAATCGGGCTATTATCAATCAGGTAAAAGAGATATCTCATTCTACCTTGCTTGGCCTTTCTAATGTTCCTGCCATCAAGCTGGCTAAAAAACTGGTTGAAATTACTCCTGATGGTCTTGATAAAGTTTTTTATTCTGACGGCGGTTCCACGGCAGTAGAAATTGCGTTAAAGATGGCTTTCCAATATTGGCAGCAGACATCTCCAATCAAAAAAGAAAAGTACAAATTTATTTCTCTAAACCTTGCTTATCATGGGGATACCCTGGGTGCTGTGAGTGTGGGTGGAATTGATACATTCCACACATTGTATAAGCCTTTGCTATTTTCTACTTATCGTGTTCCTTCTCCCTATTGTTACAGGTGTGGTTTGGGGAAGAGCTACCCCTCCTGTAGCCTGGATTGTTTAAATCAGGCAGAAGATGTAATGAAAAAACATCAACATGAGGTAGCGGCTCTGATAATAGAACCTGTGGTTCAAGGTGCTGCAGGTATGATTGTTTCCCCACCGGGGTATTTAAAAGAGATAAGGAGATTATGTTCTCAATATAATATTTTAATGATTGCTGATGAGGTTGCTACAGGATTTGGCCGAACTGGCACCATGTTTGCCTGTGAGCAGGAAGGGGTAGTACCAGATTTGATGTGTATTGCCAAAGGGATTAGCGGAGGATACCTGCCTCTGGCGGCTACATTAACAAACGAAGAAGTCTATGGTGCATTTTTGGGTGAACATAGACAGCTTAAAACTCTTTTTCATGGGCACTCCTATACTGGTAATCCCCTTGCCTGTAATGCAGCCTTGGCCAGTTTGGATATATTTGAGAAAGATCGTACCCTGGAAGAACTTAAGGGGAAGGTCTGTTTTTTGGAAGAGAAGTTAAAACCCTTTCTGGACTTGCCTCATGTTGGGGATGTGAGGCAGAAAGGTTTTATGGTTGGTATTGAGTTGGTAAAAGAAAGGGATAGTAAACAGTCCTATCCCCTCGAAGAAAAGGTAGGAATCAGGGTTATTCTGGAAGCAAGAAAAAGGGGATTGATTGTTAGACCCTTAGGCGATGTAATTGTTATTATGCCCCCTTTGAATATTTCTTATGAGCACTTAGAAAGATTGGTAGAGATTGTATTCCATTCTATAAAAGAAGTTGCCTCATCTTAAGGAGATGATAGCTGTGAAAGGAATTCTCGTATTTGTTTTTGTCGTGATCTTATCATTCTCTTGTTTCTTTTCCTCACAGGCTGAACGGTTGGTTGAGGAGGAGGGTGAAAAATTTTCCCTTAAGGAGAAATTGTGGGCGGTTAAGTGGATTAACGAAAAACTGGCGCTGCTCATGGAAGATGGCCTCATAAAGCGCATAAAATGTTTTAAAGATGACAAAAACTATGAAGTATTTGTCTCATCATCGTGGAGCCTTTTAGATGCGGATGAGAAGAGTGATTTTATAAGGAATCTATCGCGAGCAAGAGAGATTACTCAGCACAGTCCCTATCTGGTTGTAAGGGATAATGATAGTGGAGAGGTAGTTGCTCAGGTGAATGCGTGGGGGATACTTATTTTTGGAAAAGAAGGAGAACAGTTTCTGCCTGCTGTTCAGCAAGAAGAGAATTAAATGCAAGATGCATAATTCAGATGATTGATCCGAAAAAATTGGGAGATTTAGGAATTCAGGAATAAAGAAATTATTGAGATATCTAATCCCTCAATTCCTAAATCTCCCAATTCCTCAATTGCGGAGCTTTTAGTATGGCAAAGGGTATCTTTATAACAGGGACTGATACAGAAGTAGGAAAGACTTTTATCGCCGGTGGACTGGCCAGAATGTGGCTTAAGATGGGGAAGCTCGTAGGTGTTATGAAACCGATCGAGAGTGGCTGTGTAAGATCGGATGGAGTATTACAACCCCTTGATGCACTCTTTTTAAAAGAGATGTCCTCTTCTACCGATGATTTAGATCTAATCGTTCCCTATCGTTTGGAGCATCCTCTGGCCCCCAGCATAGCGGCTGAGTTGGAGAGTATAGAAATTGATCTGGAGAATGTAAAGTCAATTTACCAGCAGCTTGAACGAAAGTATGATGTTGTCCTGGTTGAGGGTGCAGGGGGATTACTATCACCACTTTATAAAACATTTACCAATGTAGATTTAATCAAGCTTTTGGGGATTCCTGTGATTGTGGTAGCACGGAATGCTTTGGGTACTATCAATCACACTCTACTTACCGTGGAGTGTGCTCGAAGCAATGGATTGACTATTTTGGGTATTATCATTAATAATCTTAGCCCAAATGATGATCTTTCTACAAATGACAACCCCCGGGTTATTAAGGAACTATCAGGGTTTCCCCTATTGGGTGTAATTCCTTTTCTTCCTGTTCCCCATCGTGAAGATATGGAATTGATTGCTGATTTACTTGATGAGCATGTAGATGCAGATCTGTTGATATCCAAAAAAACTTGACTTAATAGACAAGCAATGTTACTGGATTAGGCATTCTAATTCTTGTCTGTGGTTTTATGTTAGGTTTATTAACTCACCACAAATTTTTAAAAGTTTAGAGGAGGATGGAAATGAAGAAATTAGGCATTGTTTTGGTCATCGCCGCACTTGGTTTTGGTTGTACGGTACATCAGAGAGGTTTCACATTCATTTCAACAAAGAACGTTGAATTAAGCCGTGTTGACATGGTAAAAACCCAGGTCGTCCGCGACCGAAAAGGGAGTGATAGTCGTTTTTGGATTTTGTTCATACCTTTTGCTGGGAATCCAACTCTTGAGAACGCTGTTAACGGGTGTTTGAAAGACGGGGATGGAGATTTTATAATCAGTCCTGAAGTAAGCTCGACGGGCTGGTC